>JANPOR010000043.1:0-6813 GCA_031428075.1 Hymenobacter sp.
GTTAGGGACACGGACGCTATCGCAGAAGGCCTCAACGATGGCGGCCAGCAGCTTGAGGGTGGTTTTCTCGGCCAGGGCCTGCTTGACCTGGAAGAGCTCGGGGGCGGCCAGGGCCTGGGCCTTAGCGAGGCCCACGGGCATTTCGGCCAGAAGCATTCGAGCCTTTTCGCTGCTGCCGGCGACCACTTGGCTAAGCGTAGCGTCCGTAGCATATTCATCAACTACTGCTCTAAACTCGGCCGGGGTGAGGAGGCTGGCCCTTTTTACTGCCGTCGCGACGAATCGCCGCACTGCCGCATTTGGCGCAAAAATGTCCCGTATAAATTATTCGCTTTTACACGCCAGTCACCCCTTCATAGACCACCGCCTGAGTTCGATATCCGAGTTTTCGACGGCGTTGCGGTGGTGGTCGACCATGAGTTGCGCGAAGTCAAAATCGGTGTTGCCGATCAGCGGACGTAAGTCGTTGGCCTGGCTCGTGCACATCATGTTGGCCATTTGCAGCGCGTCGAACTCCGACACGGCTGGCGTCTGGGGCTGGTGGCTGACCAGGAACGCTTTAAACCGCGTATTCTCCTTTTGTTGCAAGTCGATGATGCTTTGAGCTATCGCCTTCATGCCAGCATCAGCTCCGTTTTTCAGCTCGTCCTGGCTCATGTTGATGGCGCCTTGGTTGCGGGCTCATCATCATGGCAAAGTCGTTGTCGGGGCCGCCGGTGGGTGTCATGGCATCCATCTGCTTCATCGTACCGTGCTTGATGGTCATTTAGGCGCTGGCGTCGTGGGCCTGCACTTGTCGGCCGGTAGAGTCGTCTTTTTTACAAGCCGTTGTGGCCAGGCCCCAGGCAAGCAGCAATAACAGCGGTCGGTGGCGCATCTTTTTCATCAGCTAGAAAGGAAGGTTTGACTAAAACTTCATTTTGTACTGTCGCCCCGGCCGCCCGTTTTGCCGAATTGCGGCGGCGCTCTCATAAGATTTTCAGCGTTACCGCACATCATCCAGGCTGCGGCGGCCGGCGCTGCCAGGGCCCAAGCGCTGAAATTGACTGGGCGAGAGTCCGGTGACCTGCCGGAACTGATTGGTGAGGTAGGCCGCGCTGCTGTAGCCTAAGGTTTGAGCTACTTCGGCCACGGTAGTTTCCTGGTAGCTGAGCAGCTCCTTGGCCCGCTCCACCTTCTGGCGGATGACATACTTTTCTAGCGTCAGCCCCTCGTGGGCCGAGAATAGATGCGATAAGTAGGCGTAGTCGCGGCCCAACCGCTCAGCCAGGTAGTGCGAGAAGTTGTGGCGCAATTCGGCAGCCGGCGTGTAATGAACCAGCTCCACCACCAGGGCCTTTATCTGCTCCACGAGCTGCTGGGCGGGGTCTTCTACCAGGGCGAAGCCAGCGGCTTGCAGGGCCCTTTGCACGGCGTCGGCGTCGGGCGGCGGCCCGGCAACGTCGGCTGTCCCCAGGGCCACTCGGGTCACGGACAGTCCCAGGCTTTCCAACTCCTGGCGCACCACGCGCAGGCACTGCGGGCACACCATGTTGCGGATGTAAAGGCGCGTAGTATCCGGCGCGGGCGGGGGCAGGGCGGTGTTCGGGCTCATACGATAAGCAGGCTGCCGCGCTGCAGATACACACCGCCGGCGAACCCAACGCGTCCGGCCTGCTTCCCGGCCGCTTTGGGGCCAGCGGGGGTGATTTGACCAGGTACGAAATCTACGGTGGCCTTCTCAGGGACGAGGACAGCCCCGGCGCGATGCCCGCCCGGCGTGCGGCGGAGGCGCGCCAAGAAGAGGGAGGAGGCGCAGGTTACGCCCTTGATGTCGAGGGTCCTCGTTTCGGTAGCGGCGGGGACCGGGGCGGTGGACAGAAGGTTCATAACGGGGCGGTTTGGGAGCCGAATCAGTGTACTTATATTCAACGACAAAAGAACCGGGCCCGGGCAACGAGATAGGTGCGTAATTCCTGCACAGACTTGTAAGATTCAGGCCCGACCCGCGCCAAGTGGCATCTTGTACATAATTCAGCGGTCACCTTGTAAGATTCGTGCTTTTGGCGGGAGATACTAAATTAACCATCTTGTTGCTTGTGAGTACATAACGAACAATTGCCGCATTCAGCCGTTTGACTACGGGACCGCATCCCCTCAGTTTCCAACGCCGAATTTAGGGGAGGCCTGTAAACGAAAAAGCTATTTTTGTCGTTCAGTAGCGTCAATGTTCCGGCTTTCCTCGCTCACCAAACGCTTTACGGCTTCCATGCTGCTGCTGCTGTTCCTCCAGGTAACGGTGGGGCAGTGCCTTTGTGCAGTGGCGGTGCCGTTGGAGGCCGCCCCAACGCACGCTGCGCACGAGCACACCGCGCCGCCGATGCATCCGGGGTGCCACGGGCACGGCAGCGTCGCGCACCATGATGGAAAAACCACCGGCCACCACAGCCCGGCCAGGCAGTCGCACGACTGCTGCAAGGACAAGTCGGCGGCTGTGCTCAAAGCGCTTACCACTCCACCTACGGCGAAGCTAGCCCTTAATGGTCCCCTGCTGCTGAGCCTGCCACCGGTGCAGGACTTTACGTTTTCCCGCTCGGCTGCGTGGAGCCGCGCACTGGCCATGGTACTAGTGCCGCCGCAGCACCTGCCGCCCAAAATCCCTGACGTTCGGGTGTTCCTCCGGTCGCTGACCGTTTAGTTTTTCGCGCCCGTCAAGGTCCGTGCCACTTCCCTATGTCGGGAGGGGCCGGGCCTTTTTGTTTGCCCGTCGCGGGGCCCGGCATGCTCGCGCCGCCGGCCCAGCGGCCTTCGCTACCGCCCCACCGTGGGCCGCTGCATTTCCCACTTCCTTTTCTGGCAGCTTGCCCTTTCGGGTAAGCAAACCCGGCTCCCGGCCTTGCGCGGGGCGGCCATCCTTGATTCGTATTTTATGAGATTTCCCTCTTTTCTGACCCTGACCACGGCCGCCGGCCTGGCCCTCGGGGCCACCGCCTGCTCGCCTCACGCCGACGCCAACCAGTCTGCCGCCACGGTCCAAAAGCCGACCGACGTAGCCCCCGAACACGGCGGCATGGCCGGCATGGACATGCACGCTGCCGACGCGGCGCACAGTGGGAGCCACCTTTACCAGTGCCCCATGCACCCAGAGGTGACGAGCGACAAGCCCGGCACCTGCCCCAAGTGCGGTATGACGCTAGTGCACACCGACCATCCCGGCGGCAGCGGCAGAGCCTATCAGATGCTGTTTACGGCCCAGCCCGTCCATTTCGCAGCGGGCCAGTCGGTGACCTTTTCCTTCCTGCCCCAGGTGAAGGGCCAGGAAAAAGTGCCCGTGCCGCTGGCCGTGGTGCACGAGAAAAAGATGCACGTCATCATCGTGAGCCGGGACTTATCGGAGTTTTTTCACCAGCACCCCACCTTCACCGCGCAGGGCAACTACGCCGTGCCGTTCGCCTTTAAAACGGGCGGTGACTACGTGGTATTTGAAGACTACACGCCCGCTGGCGATGCCCACCAGCTGGGCCGCCAGGTAGTGCACGTGGCCGGCCCGCGCAAAGCGCCGGTCGTGTACAAACAGGACGCCATGCGCTGGGCCCAGAACGGCTACGAGGCCGTGCTGAGCTTCGACAAGCCCGCGCAGGTGGGGCAGCCGCTGTTTTTACAGGTGCGCGTGACCAAAGGCGAGCAGCCCGTCACGGACTTGGACAACTACCTCGGGGCCCTGGGCCACATGGTGATCATCAGCCAGAATACCGAGCAGTACCTACACGTACACCCGCAGGACCAGACCGACAAGGGGCCCGTCATCGGCTTCCACACCGGCTTCGACAAGCCCGGCCTGTACCGGGTGTTCCTGCAAATCAACCACGGCGGACAGATACGAACGGCAGATTTCACCGTGAACGTGGCCCCCGCCGCGGCTGCTTAATCAATCCCTCAGGCTTTCCTAACCCCTCATTTTTTCATTTTCCCATTCCCATGAAAAGCACCCTGTTTCTTTCTGCCGCCCTGGCTACGGCCCTGCTGAGCGGCTGCGGCAACGATAAAACCACGCAGGCCACCACCGCCCCGGAAACAATGACTACCGCGGCGCCGGACTCGGCCAAGATGAGCGGCGCAAGTACCACCCCCACCAGCTCGGCCGCCGCTGGCTCGCTGACCGGCGCGATGGCCAAGATGATGCAGCAGATGAACGCCTTCAAGCCCATCGGCAACACCGACCACGACTTCGCCCACCTGATGATGGCTCACCACCAGGGGGCCGTCGACATGTCGGACGTGCTGCTGCGCGACGGCAAGGACGCCACCCTGCGCCAGATGGCGGAGAAGATTGCGGCTGACCAAAAGAAGGAAATCGCCGACCTGAACAAGGTGGCGGAACGGCTCGACGGCGCGGCCAAAGATTACACGCCCAAAGACCCCAGCGACAAGTTTCAAGCCCGCCTGGACCAGAGCATGAAAGCGATGAAGGTTCCCATGACGCCCTCGGGCAACGTGGAAAGAGACTACGCCACGATGATGGTGGCGCATCACACCAGCGCCGTGCAGATGGCCGAGGCCGAGTTAGCTATGGGCAGAGATGCCACGTTGAAGAAGATGGCCCAGCAGATAATTACAGCCCAGAAAGCGGAAATCCAGCAGTTCAACGCCTGGCTGGTCCAGCACGGCGGCAAGGCCATGAGCGCCGCCTACGCTTGCCCCATGCACCCCGACGTGGCCAGCAATGCGCCCGGTAAGTGCGGTAAATGCGGCATGGCGTTGGAGAAAAAATCCTAGCGAACGGCCCGGCTCGCCCTGGCCAAGGGTTGGGCTAGGCTATGCGACGCGAGCCCTCCGGGGCCCTTTCGTTACCGTCTGCGGGACAGCTTACTTACTTGACCATGAACGATAATTCGCTTAAGATGCCCTTGGCTGGGTGGCTGCTGGTCCTGTTGCTACTCGCCGGGGCGGGGCCGGCCTGGGCCCAACGCGTGGTGGTGGGGCTAGACAGCGCCGAGCGCCGGGCCCTGCGGCTGCACCCGCGCCTGCGGCAGTCGCAGCAGGAGATTGCCGAGCAGCAAGCTCTGCGGCGCGGCAGCTTCTCGCTGCGCAACCCCGACTTCCTGTTTTCGGCCCCCACGGGCGAGCGCTGGGCCCCCGGCGTGGTGCAAACCATCGACTTCCCGACCGTGTACCAACGGCAGGCACGGGCGGCCACGGCGGGCATCGCCCTGGCTGAGCGCGGGCTGGACGTGAACCGGGCCATCGTGCGGCGCGACGTGCGCGGGGCCTACCTGGGCCTGCAATTTGCCGAAGTCCAGGTGAGGCAGCTCACCTACCAGGACAGCCTGTTCCGGGCCTTACAGCGGGCGACCGAGCGGCTTTTTGCCGCCGGCGAGGTGACGGCCCTGCAACGGGTAAGCACCGACGCCGAAGCCCGGCAGGTGCGCAACCAGCTGGAGCAAAGCACCGTGGACCTGGGCGCGGCGCAGCGGCGGCTGGGCCTGCTGCTGGGCCAACCCACCGCCAACCTGAGCGCGGACACCGACCTGCGCCAGACCGGCCCGGAACTGGCCCGCACCGGCGGCGCGCTGCTTGCCGGCCTGCCCGCTGAGGATAGCGCGGCCGTGGCCCTGAGCCCGACGCTGGCCTACGCCGCCCAGAACGTGGAGCTGAGCCAGTCTGGCATCAGTTTGGTGCGGGCGCGGCGCACGCCGGCCCTCACGGTGGGGTACCAGAACCAGGGCTTTGCCGAATCGCCCCACCGCTACTGGATGCAGTTCGGCGTGTCGGTGCCGCTGTACCTCTGGACCTACCGCTCGCAGCTGCAAGCGGCCACGGCGCGGGCGGGCGCGGCGCGGGCCCAGGCCCAGGTACAGCGTTTGGAGCTGGGTACCCAGTACCAGCAGCGGCTGGCCGACACCCGCAAGTTTGCCAGTTCGCTGGCCTACTACGAGCAGACCGGCGTGCCGCAGTCGCGGGCCATCATCAGCCAGTCGCAGCGCCTGTTCGGGGCCGGCGAAATCAGCTACTTGGTGCTGATTCAGAGCCTGAACCAAGCCTTTACCATTCAGAACGCCTACCTGACCACCATCCGGGACTACCGCCAGGCGCTCATCGAACTCAACTACCTCCGCGGACAATGAGAAAGAAACTGCTTTTGCTGCTGCTGGCCTGCCTGGCGGTAGCCCCCGCATGGCCCGCGGCCGCCCACGGCGGCGAAGACCACGGCGACGCGGCCAAGGCGGCTACCCCGACCGGGGCCACCACGTTCAGCGCCGTGGCCACCTCCGACCAGTTCGAGGTGCTGCTGCGCTACCCGCCGCTCAAGCCCGGCGGCGACGCCGACATGCGCCTGTTCCTGGCCGACTTTGCTACCAACGTACCCATTCGTGGGGCCAAGCTCACCTTTACCTGCCCCGAAGACCCGAAGCTAAAGTTTCAGGCCACCGAGAAGGGGCCCGGCGAGTACTTGATCGAAACCACCTTTCCGGCCAAGCGTGCCTACAGCCTCACCGTGCAGGTGGTGGCCGGTAAGCAAGCCGATTTGCTGCTGCTCGAAGGCATTGCCGTAGGCAAGGAGCTGCTGGTGGCGGCCCCGGCGGTGGCCGCCGCGCCGTGGCTGAGCTGGAAAACCGGCCTGCTGCTGCTGAGCACTTTCCTGCTGGGCGTGGCCACGGCCGCGCTGCTGCTGCGCCGCCGGCGCGGTACCCCAGAAGCCGTGGCTCCGATTCCTTCAACCCCCGCCTACAAATGAAAACGACCCCGAAACTTCTGGCGGCCGGTGCCGCCCTCACGCTCGGACTGGCCACGCTGCTGCCCGCGCCGCGCCCGGCCCTGGCCCACGGCGGCGAA
>JANPOR010000044.1:0-7985 GCA_031428075.1 Hymenobacter sp.
CGTTTCAGCTTACCTATTCCCTGGCTAGTCTATGCATCCAATCCGTGCTTTTCTCCTCACCGCTCTGGCCGGCGGCCCGGTCCTAGGGGCCCACGCGCAAGCCAAGCTGCGCACCGAAAACGTGGTGCTCGTGACCCTCGACGGGATGCGCTGGCAGGAAGTGTTCGGCGGGGCCGACTCGGCGCTGTTTCGCCAGAGCAAGTACTACTATGCCGACCGCCAGGCCCTGCAAAAAGACTTCGGCCAGGGCCCGCCTGAGCAGCGGCGCCAAGCCCTGATGCCCTTTTTGTGGGGCACCGTGGCCCGGCAGGGCCAGCTCTACGGCAGCCGCACCGCGGGCAGCCTGGTGAACGTGACCAACAAAATGCGTTTTTCCTACCCCGGCTATAACGAAATCCTGACCGGGGCCCCCGACGACACCCGCATCCACAGCAACGACCCACTGGACAACCCCAACCCGTCGGTGCTGGAATTCCTGAACCAGCAGCCGCCCTTCCGGGGCAGAGTGGCCGTGTTTGGCTCGTGGGAGGCCTTCCCATACATGCTCAACGAGCGGCGCAGCGGCCTGCCCGTGAACGCCGGGATGCGCTTGGCTTCGGGCCCCGGCCTCTCGCCGCAGGAGCTGCTGCTGAACGAGTTGCTGCCGGCCATGCCCAGTCCCTTTGGCGAGGAGCGCCTCGATGCCTTTACCAACCAGTACGCCCGGGCCTACCTCCAGCGCAAAAAGCCCCGGGTGCTCTACATCGGCTTCGGCGACACCGACGACTTTGCCCACGGCGGCGAGTACGGGGCCTACCTCCACGCGGCCCGCTACACCGACGAGTTCATCCACCAGCTCTGGAACTACCTGCAAAGCGACCCGCAGTACCGGGGCAAAACCACGCTGCTCATCACCACCGACCACGGCCGCGGCGCGGCGGCCGGTGGCCAGTGGAAAAACCACGGCGCTGAGGTGGCCGGCGCCGACCAAATCTGGCTGGCCGCCTTAGGCCCCGACACGCCGGCTACCGGCGAGGCCCTGGCTGGCCAACTCTACCAAAACCAGGTGGCCGCTACCCTGGCCCAGCTGCTGGGCGTGGCCTACGCGCCCACCCCGCAGACTGGCAAGCCGATCGAAGCCGTGCTGGGCAAGGGTAAGGGTACGGGCCGGGCGCTGGGCGCGGTGAAGTAACTACAGACCCAAGGCCCCCCTCCATTCTTTGCATTGCTCATGCGTGGCCTTTTATCCATATTGTTGGTTCTGGCGGGGGGGACCGGACTGGTCGCCCGGGCGCAAACCAAAACGACCACCGTGCTGCAAGTGCCGGGCCGCCGCGAGTTTTGCCGGCTTGACGAGAAGGGCCGGTCGGTGCTACCCAGCGGGCGCTACGTGACGCCGGCCGGGCAACTGGTGCGCATCACCCACGACCCGTTTGGGCTGGCGCTGGCCCCCGACGGCCGCGCGGCCGTCACGTTGCACAACGGCGTGTTCACGCGCCTCGACCTAGCCTCGCTGGCCACCGCGCGCGTGCCCAGCTACGACGGCAAAATCAAGTCGCCGCTCTCAAACGGCTCGTTTCTGGGTGTGGCCTTTTCGGCCGACTCCCGGCGGGTGTACCTGAGCGGCGGCGACAACGGGGCCGTCATCGTTTACGACTTGGAGCAGATGCAGCGGCTGGACTCCATCTCACTCAACGGATCCGTTGGGGGCCAGTCGTACGGCGACACCTTCACTTCGGACCTGGTGCTGAACGAGACCGGCCATGAGCTGCTGGTCCTCGACCGCGCCAATTTCCGCCTGGTGCGGCTGGACTTGGCTACCCGCCGTGTCACGGCCTCCATTCCGGTGGGCCGCCAGCCCTTCGGCCTAGCCCTGAGTCCGGACGGCCGCACGGCCCTCGTGGCGAACGTGGGCCAGTACGCCTACCCGCTCATCAGCGGCGCGACGCCCAAGAACGCCGATTCCCTGATGATTTCGCACCATCCCTACGGCAACGACACGCCCGAGTCGCGGAACGGCACCACGGTGGAAGGCCGCCCAATACCCGGCGTGGGGCCGCCCAACGCGCCCGACGCCATGAGCGTGTTCACCGTGGACTTGGCCACGAACCGGGTGGTCGACAAGTTCAAGACCGGCCATCAGGTGGGCGAGATGATCGAGGGCGCGGAAGTGGTGGGCGGGGCCAGCCCTAACTCGCTGGCCGTGGGCCGGCAGTACGCCTACGTCACCAACGCCACCAACGACAATATCACCGTCATCGACTATCAGCACCACCGGCTGCTGGGCGACATCCCCCTGAAAGTGGACCCCCACCTGGACAAGTACCGGGGCCTGCTGCCCTTCGGCCTGAGCCTGAGCCGCGACGAAAAAACCCTGTACGTGGCCCTGCTAGGTTTTAACGCCGTGGCGGTCGTCGACGTGGCGAGCCGTACTACTAAGGGCCTGATTCCGACCGGCTGGGGCCCTTCGCGGGTGCGCCTGTCGGCCGATGAACAGACGCTCTACATCACGTCTTGTCGGGGCCTGGGCGCGGGACCCAACGGCGGCGCGGGCTTTGTGGCCCCGCCCCAGGGCACGTACATCGGCGACATCCAGCTGGGCAGCTTCCAGAAGGTGCCGGTGCCGACGGCCGCGCAGCTGGCAGCTTACACCAAGCAGGTCATCGCCAACACCTTCGTGAGTACGAAACTGGCCGTGGACCCCAAAAACCCGCTGCCCGCGCTGCCGGGTCTGACGCCGACGCCGATTAAGTACGTCGTCTACATCACGAAGGAAAACCGGACTTACGACGAGGTGCTGGGCCAGCTTCGGGAAGCCCGCGGCGACAACACGCTGGCCCGGTTCGGGGTGAACTGCGAGTACACGCTGCCCGATAGCCTGCGCGGCAAGTTCCCGCACTTGCGGGTGGCCCCCAACCACCGCAAGGTGGCCCGGCAGTTCGCGTTTTCCGACAACTACTACTGCGATTCCGACGCCTCCATCCACGGCCATCACTGGATGCTGGGCGTGGTGCCGAACGAGTGGGTGGAAGCCAATTCCAACGTGAGCAAAACCGCCAAGCTGTTCTCGGGGGCCCCCGGGCGGCGCTTTCCCGGCTCCACGGGCAGCATGGACCCGGAGGATTACGCCGAAACCGGCGGCCTCTGGGAGGCCCTGGAGCGCCGGCACGTTGAGTTCTACAACTTCGGCGAGGCCAACGAAACCGCTCACAACCGCGAGGCCTGGCGCGACACCGCCACCGGGGCCGGCCATCTGGTGATGGAGCCCATGCAGAAGGCCCTGTTCCCGCGCACCAGCCACGACTACGCCGGTTTCAACACCAACATCCCCGATCAATTTCGGATGGCGCAGTTCGAACGCGAGTTCACTAAAAGATGGCTCACGGGCCGGGCCAAGATGCCCGCCCTCGTCACCATGCAGGTGCCCAACGACCACGGAGCCGACGTGCGCCCGGCCGACGGCTACCCCTACCGCCAGTCGTACATGGCCGACAACGACCTGGCCCTGGGCCGCATCCTGCACTTCCTCTCGCGCACGCCCTACTGGAAAAACATGCTCGTCATCGTCACCGAAGACGACCCCCAGGGCGGCGTTGACCACGTGGACGCCCATCGCTCCATCCTGATGCTGGCGGGGCCCTACGTGAAAAAAGGCTACGTGAGCCACGCCCACGCCAACTTCGGGGCCGTGCTTAAAACCATCTACAATATCCTCGGCGTGCCCTACGTGAACCAGTACGACGCCACCGGCACACTCTTGCAGGATTTTTTCACCAGCACGCCCGACTTCCACCCCTACACGTTGGAACGCAGCGACCTACGCATTTTCGATCCTCAGCAGGCCATGCGCCGCTACAACAAAACCATCGACTGGCGCAAGGTGGAAAAGGGCCCCGACATGGACGACGAAGTCCGCGAGCGGGCCGACCACTACCGCCAGCAAAAACCTCAGTAAGCCGCGCCCATGCGAATATTTTTCCTTCTGATTCTAAGCTTATTATGCACCCAACTAGCCAATGCAGGGCCCCCGGCGCGCGTCCGCAAAGTGGTGTTCATCATCGCCGACGGCATTCCGGCCGACGTCCTCGAGGAAGCGCCTGCTCCGAATATTAAAAAGATGATGGCCGCCGGCACCTACCTACGGGCCCACGTGGGCGGCGACCAAGGCACCTACACCGAGACGCCCACCATCTCGGCCCCCGGCTACAATGACCTACTCACCGGCACCTGGGGCTACAAGCACAACGTGTGGGACAACGACATCAGAGCCCCCAACTACCAGTACAAGAATGTTTTCCGCTTGGTAAAGGAAGCGCGACCCACGGCCAAAATTGCCATCTTCTCGACTTGGCTCGACAACCGCACCAAGCTCGTGGGCGAAGGCCTAGCGGCAGCGGGCAACGTGCAGTTCGACTACAAATTCGACGGTTACGAGCTGGACACCGTGGCTTTCCCCCACGATAAGCAGAGCCTGTACACCCACGCCATCGACGACAAAGTAGTGGCCGAAGCCGCGAAGTGCCTCCTGGCCAACGGCCCCGACTTGTCGTGGGTGTATTTAGAGCACACCGACGACATGGGCCACCGCCACGGCGATAGCCCCGCGCAATTGCAGGCCGTGGGCTATGTGGACGAGCAGGTGGGCCGCATCCGGGCGGCCCTCGACTACCGCACCAAAAACTACCCCGAAGACTGGCTCCTGGTGCTCACCACCGACCACGGCCGCGACGCCCCAACGGGCCGCAACCACGGCGGGCAGTCGGTGCGCGAGCGCACCACTTGGCTGGTCATGAGTGAGAAGCAACCCAACGCCTACGCCCGCCAAGAACCGGTGGCCATTGTGGACATCCTGCCCACCATCGCCCGGTTTATGCAAGTGCCACTGCCCACGGCCGCGCAGCGCGAACTGGACGGTGTGCCGCTGCTGGGGGCCGTGTCGCTGGCCGCGCCGCGGGTAGCGCCGGCCGGCGACAGCCTGCGCATCAGCTGGACGGCGCTGGGGACCAAGCCGGAAAAGGTGAATGCCTGGGCCACGGCCACCAACAACTTTAAAACTGGCGGCGTGGACAATTACTTCCTCTTGGGCACTGTGCCGCTGGCCCGGCAGTGCTTGGCCATCAGCCGCAAAGCTTATCCGGCCGCCTTCTACAAAATTGTGCTCGAAGGCGAGCACAACACCGTCAACTGCTGGCTGATGCCCGCGGGGCCGCCCGCCCCCGGCGGCACGCATTAAACGGGCACCAGCTCGGCTTGCAGGTGCTGCTTGAGTTCCACAAGTGAAGCAAACAGGCCGTCGTTGGGGCACGCCGCCAACTGCTGGCGGGTGTGGGTGCCATTGGTGAGGCCCAGGCTACGGGCGCAACCAGCCCGCCGGCCCGATTCGAGGTCCGACGGCGTATCGCCCACGTTGTAGACGCGTTGCGGGTCAGTGATGCCGAGCATCTGCATGGCTTTCTGAATCATGAGCGGCGCGGGACGGCCCTCGGCCACTTCGTCGCTGGCAATAGACAAGTCGATAAAAGCATCGGCATTACCGCGGCGCTGGACGTCCAGGCCCATGTCCCAGCCCAAGCGGTGCAAAATCAAGTCCGTCACTTCGCGGTAGAAGCCCGTGGTGAGGGCCACGCGGATGCCCTGGTTTTTGAGAAAAGCAAACAATTCCAGGCAGCCCTCCGTGGGCACCACTTCCTGGGTGCGGTAGTGGTCCTCCAGGATACCGCGAAACGCCTGATACGAATGCTCTACCTGCGCCGCCAGTTCCGCCGTGCCCACGGGGCCCAACTGCTCCCGCCACAGCGTTTCGAACACGAAGCGTTTGGCCAGACCTTGCACCGCCAGAATTCGCGCGGGCGAGGCGTGGAGACCGGTGGCCGCGGCAGCCCGGGCGAAGCAGGCTTCTACTTCGTGCTGGTCGCGGACGGTGGTACCGGCCATGTCCAGCACCACAAGTTGCAAAGGGGCCATAAACTAGGGTTTAAATGTTGACAAATGTGCAACAAATATACATCTTTGGTTTAGCCGTATGAGGCGCCGTCGTCATGTTTGCGTTACGTTTGTCATTCCTAGTTATTCCGCATGAAGCACGACAAGCTGAGTTTGATTGGCGTCCGCATCCTGGAGCTGCGCAAAGCAAAAAAGCTGAGTTTGCGCGAGCTGGCCAAGCGCAGCGGCCTGTCGGCGGGCTTGCTCTCGAAGATTGAAAACTTCCGCACCGTGCCCTCGCTCTCGGTGCTGGTTGCCATCGCCACTTCGCTGGAAGTGGATGTGGCGGTGCTGGTGAAGAACATCAACGGCGAAACCGCCGCCCCCTACCTACTGGTGCGCGCCGATGAAGGCCGCCCCGAATCGCGCGACGACTCCAAGGGCCTGCTCTACAAGTACCTGCTGTCACAGGATTTGCTTAACTATAGCCTGCGCGTCAACGAAGTCCACATTAGCGCCAATACTTATCGCAAACCCCTTTCGACCAATGCCCTCGAACTAGTGTACGGACTGGAAGGCACCGTGCGCTACGGCTTCAAGGGCGACGAGGTGGCGGTGGGCCCCGGCGACACGCTTTACTTCGACGGCCTCCTGGCCCACTCCGTCCGCAACGACACCGAACACCCCGCGCGGCTACTGAAGGTATACCTGCTGCGCCACACTGACTGAGCCGGGCGGCGGCAAAAAAATAACGCATTGATAACGGCCCGGTAGGTTTCATATTAGTTAACAGTTGGTACGTTTGCTGGAAGGATACCATCCGTCGAAGCACTATGGAGAACTCGTTTGATTTGATTGTGGTCGGCGCGGGGGCCCTGGGCGCATTCCACGCCTACTTCGCCCTGCAACGCGGCCTCAAAGTGCTGCTACTGGAAAAAGACGCCCAGCCGATGGAGGCCACCGTGCGCAACTTCGGGCAAATTATTCCTTCCGGCATGTCGGAAGGCGAGTGGTTCGGCTACGCCCGCGTGAGCCTGGACACGTACAAGGCCATCCAGGCGAAGTACGATATTTCGATTCGGCCGAACGGGTCGCTTTACTTGGCCTCGTCGGCCCTGGAAATGCAGGTACTGGAAGAGAAGCATGCCCGCTACCGGGACTTGGGCTACGCTTCGGAGGTGCTCACCGGTGCCCGGTGCCGGCAGTTCTTGCCCGCCGTACGGGCCGACTACTGCGCAGGGGGCCTGCGGTTTGCGCAGGAAGTCACGGCCGAGCCCGACCTCATGATTTATCGACTGTTGGCCTACCTCGTGGCCCATTGGCACTTGGACTACCGCCCCGCCACGCCGGTGCGGGAAGTAACGGCCAACGCCGCCGGTTGCGAGGTCATCGATGCCCGCGGCGGCCGCTACGCCGGGGCCCAGGTACTGGTGTGCAGCGGCCGCGACTGCCAGTTTTTGTTTCCCGAGGTGTTCGCCCAGAGCGACTTGCAGCTGGTCAAGCTGCAAATGCTGGCCACGTACCCGCTGCCCCAGGTGCAGCTGCCGGGCTCGGTGCTCACGGGCCTGTCCATCCGGCGCTATCATGCCTTTCACAGTTGCCCCTCGTTCGCCCGGCTCCGACCCGAGGACGTGGACCCGGAGCTGCGCCAGTGGGGCATTCACCTGCTGTTCAAGCAGGCCCTGGATGGCTCGATAATTATCGGCGATACCCATGAATACGCCGACCTGGCAGGAGTTGATAGCTTAGATTTCAACAATTCCGACCACCTTAATCAGCTCCTGCTGACCGAGGCACGGCGTATCCTCGACCTGCCCGACTGGCGCATCCAGCGCGCGTGGAACGGGTACTACTCCCAGAGCAAGTCGGCGGAAATTTTTCAGTTTTCGCCCGATCCGCGCATTCACATCGTCACCGGCATCGGCGGCAAGGGCATGACTACCGCCTGCGGTTTCGCCCACCACTACGTGGAGCAATTAGGCTTATAGCAAACTGACGTAGTCGAGTATAAATGGACAGTGAGCTAGGGTAGACTGAAAAGGTAGTGGAGCTCGATTTCACAGACTGAACTCTGCCTTTAACTG
>JANPOR010000045.1:0-2863 GCA_031428075.1 Hymenobacter sp.
GTAAAAGTGGAATCAAATGCTATGTGGAATCAGAAACTACAAGTATATCTTAAAAAACTTTAATTATAACTATTCTAATAAAAAACAAAAGCTTATAACTTGTGTACAACGCGTAGGTCTTTGGTTTTGACCTGGACAAATATAGGACTAAAAATTAAACTGTAGACTTATTTCTTGTTTTTTAACATAAAATTTAAAATAATATTGTAATTAACCAAGAAAAATATTAGTAAAAAAAATAATAAAAATGAAGTTTCAAATAAAAATGATAAATGTGCAAATAGTACTAAGTTCAGCTGATGTCACTTTCAATATTGGTTAGTGAAAATGGACGGGCACAAAAAAGGGCAGCCGGTGGGCTGCCCTGTGGGTAATTGGCTGGAAGACGCGGCCTAGGCTACGTGCATCAATGTGGGAGCGGGCACGAGGGCGGGCCAGGGGGCCTGAGTGAGCTGGACCTCGGGCCATAAAGCCTGCCGCCCGGTGTAGTGCAGGTAAATGCGGGCCGTAGCGACGACGTCCTTCTCGCAATAGGCCACGATGCGGCCCAGGTTTTTTTCTTTCCAGTACACGTGCGCCACCTCCGAACCGTCGATGTCGTCTTTGGGCGACGGAATGCCAAATACGCCGGCCAGCAGCGGTAGCGAGATGTGTCCCTTGTTATCACCAAATTTCCAGAGGTCCATCGTGTCGAGCAAGTGGGGCAGGTCCCAGGGCTTGTGGCCGGCTACGTCGAGCATGGGCGGAATGGACTGCCCGCAGATGAGCATCCGTCGGCCTAGGTAGCCATAGTCGAACTCGCGGCCGTTGTGGGCGCAGAGGAAGTACCCGTCGGGGCCGGCCGTGTCGAGCCGAGCGTAACGGGCGGGACCGTAGGGAGCGTAGCGCTGTAAAAACTGGACGAAGTCGCGCAACACCGCGTACTCGTCGTCATCGGCAAACGACTTGGTGCGAAATTCCAACGTCTCATCCTGCAACGTCCTAAAATAGCCCACCGAAATGCACACCACCTTGCCGAACTCGGCGTAGAGGCCTCCGTTGGCGAATAGCTCGGCGTGGGTCTTGCCGTCGGCTAGCTCCTTGGCGTGGCGTTTCTGGCAGAATTTTTCCCACAACGGCTGGCGGTCATCGGGCAGCTCGGCGTGGGTAGCGTGGCCGGGAACGGTCTCAATATCAACGAAAAAAATGCGGGTGAGGTCGACGTGGCGGAGGATGTGCATGGCGGCCGAAAGGCGAAATGGATTACCCCAAAGCTAAGTGAATTTACGAGTCGCCTTCCAAGGTCCGCGCCGTATTCTCGCGCCCATGTCGTTTGCCTTCGGTTCCCGCAGCGCTTTGCTATTCCCGTTTACGGTGCCGGGCGCGGTGGCTATGCGGTGGCTGCTGGGGCGGGCCCTGTGGCGGGGGGGGGGCACCGATGCGTTGTTGGCTCACGCTCATCGCGGTGCCCACGCTGAGCGTGAGCCAGTGGATGCTAGGCTACGCTGGCTGGTTCGATAGCCACGATAGGCACTCCACGGTGATGTTCTGCGTGCTCTGGCACGTGGGCACGGCCCTGGGGCCGGGCTATTGTTTGTGCTTCCGTAGCCTCATCAACCAGAAATCCCACTGGCGGCCGCTGGTCCGGCACCTGCTGCCGACCTTACTCAAAACCGGGCTGTTTGCCGCTTCGGCGGCGTACGACCTGCTGTGGTGCAGCGCCCTGCACCACCGGCCGTTGCCCGACTTCTTCGGCACCAAGGGCGCGCTGGCCCTGCCGCTGGTCTTGCTGGGCCACGCGCTGCTCCTAGTATATGGCCTGCGAATGCTGGCCGACTACCGTCGCTACCTCGACGACAACTTTTCCGACCCCGAGCGCTTGCGCCTTGTGTGCCTGCGGCAGTTGCTGGTGCTGACATTGGGCCTCCTTTACACGGCCCTAAACACTGCGTTCGAGTTCAGCTACGACGCGGCTTGGAATTTTTTCGCCCTGCGCGGCATCCCGATTTACGAGCTCATCGTGGTGGGCATTCAAGCCAAGTATGCGGTGGCCACTAGCCCCCTGCGTTTAGAGCCGGGTGTAGTGCCCAAGCAGGTTCCCAAGGCAGTAGAAGCTTCATTAGAAGTGTCGGCGGCTGGGGCCGCAGTGCCCGAACCCCTGGCTAGGGCCCCGTGGTGGTGTCTGAAAAGCCAACTTATGCTGCCGGGGCCCTGCCTGCCGTGTTGCCCCCCGAACTGCTGCCGCTGCGCGAGAAGTTGCTGGTCCTGATGCAAGCCAGCTTTGGCTAGAGCCCGAACTGACACTGACCGACTTGGCGCAGCGGCTGCGCACCAATCCGGGCCTCCTACAGCCGCCGCATCACCCGGCCGTTCATCGATTACCTCAACCCGTTCACCGACCGCACCGATCCAAAGAATATTTCCTACGGCAATCCTACCCTCGACCCCGAACTGACCGATTCTTACGAGCTGAGCTACAGTACAACGGCCACCCTCGGCGTGTCGGGCTCGGTGCGCCACACGGGCAATGCCATCGAGCAGGTACGCCTGCCCACGGACGAGCCGTGCATCACGGCCCAAACCTTTGTTAACGTGGCAGCCAACGCGTTCTACCGGCTCAGCTTCTGCGCCTCGGCTAAACCCACGGCCAAGTAGGACATCAGCGGGGGGGGACGACGTGCGGTACATCGTGCGCCGCAGCCCAGCCCTGAACGCCGGGCGTTGGGGGCTCACGGCGTCCATCAGCCTTAATTACAGCGTACAAATTCCCGAAAAAGATCACGGTGCAGGCCTTTTTTTGCCGGTTTGCTGGCCACTCCCGAAATCCAGGGCCGCGGCTCGGGCTACCCATGCACCTCGTTCGCGATGAAGAAAGCCGTGCTAC
>JANPOR010000046.1:0-5898 GCA_031428075.1 Hymenobacter sp.
CGGACTTTGGGCATGATATTCAGATTGGCAAAAATGTATTCATTAATTTCGCCTGCTTGTTTATGAACCGGGGCGGATTTGCGTTGGAAGATAACGTGTTGATTGATCCAAAAGAGAATTTCATCGCTACCAATCATCCCATCGAGTCGCCCCAACGAAAGAGCACCCGTTCCAAACTTGTCCTCATCAGGGAAAATGCATGGATTGGGGTCAACGCCACGGTAATGCCCGGCGTTGCCATCGGAAAAATATCATTACAGGGGCCGGCGCGGTTGTCACTAAAGATGTTTCAGCTATCAGTATCGTGGCGTGCGTGCCGGCAAGGGTGGTGGAAAACTCTAACACTACATTTCCGTTGAGCGGTTTTCGTATTGCCGTGAAGAGCGACTGCGCGAAGTTTGCCGCCTTGGTGCAGGAGTTGAACAGCGTAGCCGGCTTCGGCGAATCGGCTTATTTTACTGATTAAGGCACAGCCCTATTTTTTTAATCCCGCACTGGCCGGCAACTACATCCTTTTATTTTCCATGGCTATGAATGCTGAATCCGAACAAGGAAGTCCCCACGACGACTCGCGGCGTACATTCCTCAAACAGTCGTCGCTGCTCACGGTGCTGGCCCTGGTGCCGGGCCCCGTGGTGTCGGCTGCCACAGCCAAGCTAGACGAGCGGGTCGCCGACGCCATCGAGCAGGTGCCGCTGAGCCTGAAAGTCAACGGCGTGAAGCGCAAGCTTTCGGTAGAGCCCCGCACCACGCTGCTCGACCTGCTGCGCGAGCAGCTGCACCTGACCGGCACCAAGAAAGGCTGCGACTACGGCCAGTGCGGCGCCTGCACCGTGCACATCAACGGCCAGCGCGTGAACTCGTGCCTGAGCTTCGCCGTGATGCACGACGGGCAGGAAATCACGACCATCGAGGGCCTGGCCGACGGCGACAAGCTGCACCCCATGCAGGAGGCGTTCGTGAAGCACGACGGCTTTCAGTGCGGCTACTGTACGCCGGGCCAGATCATGTCGGCGGTGGCGTGCGTGCGCGAGGGCCATGCCGACTCGGAAGAGGAAATTCGGGAGTACATGAGCGGCAATATCTGCCGCTGCGGGGCCTATTCGAACATCGTGGCGGCCATTCGGGAAGTAAAGCAGGGAGGACAAAAGGTATGAACCCGTTCCAATACGTCCGCCCCACCAAGCAACAAGCCGCCATCGACGCGGTAGCCAAAGATCCGAACGCCAAGTTTATCGCCGGCGGCACCAACTTGGTCGATTTAATGAAGCGCGGCATCGTGAACCCGCAAAAGCTGGTCGACATCAACCGCCTACCCTTGGCCAGGATTGAGCGCGAGAACAACGGCCTGCGCATCGGGGCCCTCGCCCTAAATTCCGTCGTGGCCGAGGACCAGCAAGTGCGTGAAAAGCAACCCCTGCTGGCACTGGCGCTGAACGCCGGGGCCTCGCCCCAGCTGCGCAACATGGCAACGGTAGGCGGCAACATGCTCCAGCGCACCCGCTGCGCTTACTTCTACGACACGGCCCTGCCGTGCAACAAGCGCGAGCCCGGTTCGGGCTGCGGGGCCCTGGAAGGCATCAACCGCATGCACGCCATCTTCGGTTTCTCGGACAAGTGCATTGCCGTGCATCCTTCCGACATGAGTGTGGCCCTGGTGGCCCTGGATGCCACGGTGCAGGTGAGCGGCCCAAAAGGCAACCGCAGTATTCCCTTTGCCGACTTCCACCGCCTGCCGGGCGACACGCCCGAAAAGGATACCAACCTGGAGCCCGGCGAGCTGATAACCGCTGTAGATATTCCCGACGGCCCCTTCATCAAGCACGTGCACTACCAGAAAGTGCGCGAGCGGGCCAGCTACGCCTTTGCCCTGCTTTCCGTAGCGGCGGCGCTGGACATTGACGGCAACAATACCATCAAAGCCGCGCGCTTGGCCATGGGCGGCGTGGCCCACAAGCCCTGGCGCCTGACGGCCGCCGAGCAGGCGTTGGTGGGGAAGCCCGCTACCGAGGAAACCTTTCGGCAGGCCGCGGCCGTGGCGATGCAAGGGGCCAGGGCCTTCAAGCACAACGCCTACAAGTTGAAGCTGGGGCCCAATACCATCGTGCAGGCCCTTAAAACCGCTGCAGCGGCTTAACCTCGATTTTGTTATGAAAACGCTAGAAAAGCAAATCGGCGCGCCGATGAACCGGGTGGATGGCCGCCTGAAAGTGACCGGTGCGGCCACCTACTCGGCCGAATACCAGCTGCCGGGCATTACCTACGCCGTGCTGGTGGGTAGCACCATCACCAAGGGCCGTATTACAGGTATTGATACGAAGGCCGCCGAACGGGCGCCGGGCGTGTTAGCGGTCATCACCCACCTCAACTCGCCCAAAGTGCCGGGCTTCGACACAGCGGGTAAAGACCCATCGCAGCCGGCCACAGTGGGCGGGCCGCTGAAAATCTTCCATGACGATAAAATCTGCTTCAACGACCAGCCCATTGCCATCGTGGTGGCCGATACGCTGGAGCGGGCCCACTTTGCCGCTCGACTAGTGAAGGCGCAGTACGCCCAGGAAAAGCACCAAACCAACTTGAAAGCCAGCGCCTCGCAGGCCTTTCTGCCCACCTCGGCCAAGAAAGATCCGAAGTCGCCGATGGCCGACTACCAGCGCGGGAAAGTTGATGCCTACAAGACCGGAGCCATCAAGCTGGAACAGGAGTACGTGATACCGACCGAGGTGCATCACCCGATGGAGCTTCAGGCCATTACGGCGCACTGGGAAGCCCCCGACCGGCTTACTATCTACGATAAAACCCAGGGCACCCTGGCGACGCGGCAGGATTTTGCCGAGGAGTGGGGGCTACCCGAGGAAAACGTAAAGGTGATTGCTACTTTCGTGGGTGGGGCCTTTGGCAATGCCCTGCACAGCTGGCCGCACGAGTCGGCCGCCATTATCGCGGCCAGGGTGGTGAAGCGCCCGGTAAAGCTGATGCTGACCCGCGAGCAGATGTTCACGATGGTCGGCTACCGGCCCCACACTTGGCAGAAGGTGGGCATGAGCGCCACCGCCGAAGGCAAAATCACGGCCATCACCCACGAGAGCATCGGGCAGACCTCGACCTATGAGGAGTTTACGGAGTCGACATTAGCTCAGACCCGGATGATGTACCAGTCGCCGAACCTGACCACGCGCTACCGCCTGGCGGCCCTCGACGTGGGCTCGCCCATTTGGATGCGGGGCCCTGGCGAAGCCACCGGCGCATTTGCCCTGGAGTCGGCCATGGACGAAATGGCCCACCTACTGAACCTCGATCCGCTGGACTTTCGCCTGCGCAACTATACTGACCAGGACCCGGAGAGTGGCAAGCCTTGGAGTACGAAGTTTCTGAAGGAGTGCTACCAGCTTGGTGCCGAGCGCATTGGCTGGAACAAGCGCCAGCTGCAGCCCGGGGCCCTACGCGAGGGAGACTGGCTCATCGGTTACGGCATGGGCGTGGGTACGTTTGGGGCGTACCGCGGGGCGGCTACCGTAGGCGCGCAGCTGCTGGCCAACGGCACCGTGCTGTTGCAGTGCGCGACCACCGACATCGGTCCTGGGACCGGCACCGTGATGACGCAAATTGCGGCTGATACGCTGGGCCTGGACCCGCAGAAAATTCGGTTTGAGCTGGGCAGCTCATCCTTTCCCAAGGCGGGTACGCAGGGCGGCTCCTCCACCGTGAACAGCGTGGGCCCGGCCACGCAGCAAGCCTGCCTGGCACTCAAGGACAGGTTGCGCCAGCTGGCGGCAGCCAGCAACGCCGCCTTTGCCTCGGTCAAAAAAGAAGAAGTGAGCTTGGCGGATGGCTACCTCACATTGGCCGGCAACGCCGCGGTTCGTGTGCCCTATGCCGACTTGCTCAGGCAGGCTGGCGGCACGGCCGTGGCCGTGGAGGCGAAGCCCGGCGATGAAGAAGAGGAGTACGCCATGCATTCTTTTTCGGTGCACTTTGCCCAGGTGCGGGTGCACGTGCTCACGGGCGAGGTGCGGGTCAGCAAGCTGGTTTCGTGCGCGGATGCGGGCACCATTATTAACGAGAAAACGGCTGGCAACCAGATGAAAGGCGGCGCGGTGGGCGGCATCGGCATGGCCCTTATGGAGCACGCCATCATCGACGACCGCTACGGCCGCTACGTCACCAAGGACTTCGCCGACTACCACGTCCCCGTGCATGCGGACTCGCCGGATATACAGGTGGCGTTCGTCAATAAGCCTGACTTCCACGTAAACGCCCTGGGTACGAAAGGCATTGGGGAAATTGCTACCATTGGGGTGGCCCCCGCCATTGCCAACGCTGTCTTTAACGCGACCGGTAAGCGGATAAGGGAACTGCCCATCACCCCCGATAAATTGGTGTAAGCTTTCTGTCGTAGGTAATCAACTGCTGACAGTAGCTTAAAAACAGAAAGCCAAAATCTATGGAGCACCCGTCAGCCTTTGCTGCCTCGAAGCTTTTTTTAATTTGCGGGAGCAGTTCTTCAAGTACAGTTTTGTGATGCAAGGCACTCTCAAAACTTGCACGGTCGCCGAGCAACAGTCACTTGATTTCTTCCATCATAAAATCGTTGGGCGTATTACCGGTGAGGCAATTAATTAGGTGCTGGTACTGCACGATTGTTTTCCGCAAGAGCGGGTAAGCCAATGCTGCTTGCCGGCATCTTTCCAGTCAACCTGCAATGTCTTCCTTGTAAGAAAACACTTCATACTGGTAGGCCCTGGGCCCTCCTGTGCTCCACTCGGGAGCTTCCTTGCCAATTGATCCAGTTCCTGCTGGGCTTTTCAATAAAGCGATAAGACAAGGCACCGACAACAAGGACGAGACATAAGTAAACAACCATGATGGCCCACACATTGGTCAGGCCAAAATAATCGGGGGCTGGTGGTGGGCCGGCATCGTTCGAGCGGTGTGGCGGGCGGGACATGGGCAGCAGTGAAGGAAGTCATGAGCAGGAAGAGTTCGGAAAAACCAAATGAGTTGGCGGAGGAACAGGGGGGCGGAGCAATGGGCGCGCCGCCGGGGAGGCACCGGCCGGCGGTAAAACGCGGCGTCCGTACTCGCGGGCCCTTCGCCGATGGGCAACACAAACGTACTCGGCCCAAGTCTTCGGGCAGTGGTAAAAAAAGGACTTTCTGCGGGCCCGTTCTAGTGTTGGCCGTTGCGGGCCTGGTAGACCACGTCCATCAGTCCTACGGCAGTTGCTGCGCTGGTTGAAACGGCTTCCATGTGCAAAGCAGGTAGAAAGGTGAATTGGATACAGTAAGTCTAATAAATAATTTAATAACATAGAAAAATAATAGGCTAACCGTATGGCCGAACTTACATGATCAACTGGACGCAAACCGTCCTAAAGTTCCTATTTGCTAAGTAATAAGGGGCTCTCCGGGGTTTTACAGCTACGACAATGCAAACCTCCTGTCCAAAACCGGTACACTAATTTGGAAACCGCTTTAATAGCCGCTCCGGGAACGTGCTCTCGTGCAAGTGAAGGGCCGGCGGAAGGCATCCGGTCAAAGCCCGACAGTCTTCGGCTAGGTGCTGGTAATCGTAGTACCCGCACGCAACGGCGGTGCTCAGCCAATCCCGCCCGGGGCAGTCGTCTTTTAGGTTAAACACGGTACTGAACCGGACAATGCGGGCGAACAACCTGGGCGGGACCCCGATCCGTTCATAAAACTTTCGGTGGAATTGTTTTGGGCACAGGCACGACGCCCCTGCTAGATTCTTCCAGGTCTGGGGTGTGCTCGTGGCCAGCCGATTGGCCCCAAGGCGTCGAGCCGGTGCACCCGCAGGTTCAGCAGCCCCCGGTGCCGCGTCTGCCGGATTATCGCGAGCACAAAGCCCTCGACCCGTGACAGTAGGGTAGGGTAGGGT
>JANPOR010000047.1:0-2336 GCA_031428075.1 Hymenobacter sp.
GTTGCGCAGTAGATTAAAAACCCAACGGTTGTTCCCCACGTGGGTGGCGCTCGGGTCAAACGCCTTTATCTCCGCGGCATTGGCCCAATTCGCGGCTTTCATATCGTCATAGAGTTCCAGAATGGCATTCGCTACGTCTAGGTGTTCAATCGCATATCTTCTTACTTTTTCTTTACTTAATACGTTCATGATCTGTTTATTAATTTATTTTATTTCCTATCTCATAATTGGCTTTTTAGTGGCTAACACGACAAAAGTACAATAAATTTACCACAATCGAAAATAATTTACCACTAACGAAAATACAGTGGTTACTTGGCCTATTCAGTTAAGTCAAAGCTGAACAGCCGGCGCGGGAGTGCCTGGCTAATGTCCGCCCGGTTGAGGCTGTCCTTAATCGAACCGTCGTCATACACCCGGATTGAGGCCGGGGAAGCAAACTGCTCGCGCAGCTGGGCTGCGTCGATGGGGCCGGTAAAGGTGTAATGCCCCTCGCCCCCCTGGTCAAACGAGAACGCATCCCCCCGCCAGCCGGCCAGCGTGTTGCTCTGGGCCAGTAGGGGGTAGCACAAGAGTTGGAACAGAAAGTATCAGTAAGGGAAACCTGAACGGGTGGGCGTCTCGAAAAATGGGCGTTTTAAGGGGCTCCACCCAGTCTTTTGCCATGACTAGCTTTTGACTATCCGGCTCGTTTCATTTGCTCGTCTCGTGCCTCAATGCCTCTTTTTGCACTCCTGTACCGACTTACTGAAACCAAATGGCCCCTTTTCAGGAGTTCAAGGGGCCTACCGATACTTTCTGTTCCAACTCTTGTGCTACCCCTAGTACCCTGAGCGACATTCAACCCGGCGAAGCGTTTTCTATTCGGGACCTGCGCGTGCACTTGCTGGCACAGGGCCAGCGCTATACCCCAGCGGAGTAGGCCGGGGAACGCGACTCATCGCCTTTTCCCGATCCGGATAGTGTGCCGGCCTGGGCCAGTAAATTCTGGGGTTTTCAGGGCACCCAGGGCGGCGTCTGCAGAAGATGTACTGCTTCAATTACATATAAATATGCATCTTTTACCCCACATTAATACGTAGAGATAAAACTAGCTGCTTTCGCTAGCCTTGCTTCTACTAATCTTTGCGCTCGCCCAATGATTCGCGTTTTTTTAGTGGATGACCACACCGTACTGCGCCGCGGGCTACGCTTGCTGCTGGCCGACCAGCCCGGCCTGGTTGTGGTGGGCGAAGCCGGCAACGGCCTGGAGCTACTGGAACAGCTGCCCGCCACGCCGGCCGACGTGGTGCTGCTCGACATTAACGTGCCCGGCATGGATGGGGAGGAAACGACCCGGCAACTCCACGAGCAATACCCAGCCGCGTTCGTGTTGGCAATGAGCATATTGGACAGTGCTGAGCACATCTTACACATATTCGATGCAGGGGCCCTGGGCTACATTCTCAAAAGTGCTGGCCTGGATGAAATCGTGCACGGCATCCGAACGGTGGCCACGGAGCGGCAATTTTTGTGTTCGGAACTGGGCTTAGTAGCCTTGCACAAACTGTGCGAAGGCCACAGCCGGCCGGCCGGCCCCGCGGAAAAGCAGGGGGCCCTGTCCAAGCGCGAGACCGAAGTGCTTCAGCTCATCGCCGAAGGGCTCACCAACGCCGAGATTGCCAACAAGCTTTTCACCAGCAAGCGCACCATCGAAACCCACCGCCAGAACATCATCGGCAAAACCCAGACGAAGAACACCGCTTCCCTCATCCGCTTCGCCGTTAGCGAGGGGATCGTACACTAGTAATCCGGGCGGCGCGGTTCCCACACGGCCGCTTTTGCTGTTTGCAACCCCGCACCTGCCCCGACACGAAGTGGTGTCCGAAGCGGCAGCGCCTCGCCAGCCTCCTGCACAACGTGACCGAGCGCCAACAGGCGCGGGAGGAAGCCGCCTGCGCCAACAGCAAGCCGTGTTCGCTACCCAGGAGGATCGCCGCTGTATGACCGAAACTTCCGCAACGGCGTGGGCAAGACCATGATGAATTCTAATCCGATTGTAATTTTTGGGTTATTGAGCGGCCTTAATTTTGTGGAGAATTCTGCCCAAATTATTGAAATGAGTTGGGCAACTAGAGCTAAACTCTTTTCGTGCTGGAGTGCGCCTACCGAAAGTAGCCATCCACGACGTGCGGTTGGGAGTAGCTGAGTTAATCCCGCCCGTACTGGAGGAATTCGACCCGCGGAGCCCCGGCAAGTTGCCGCCCGGGTTTCCCGCGGGCACTTTACGTATAAGAAATATCAGTAATAACTGAGCACGCAAACCGTACTTACACTGAGTGAATAACCAGGGAAGC
>JANPOR010000048.1:0-4970 GCA_031428075.1 Hymenobacter sp.
AGAAGTAGCTCAGGCCCAAATCGGCCCCGTAGGTATCAACCTGGCCGAAATTGACGTAAGTGAGCACCGTGGCCGCGCCGGCCTCCGGCGTGCCGGGCACCACTTCGGACATGGGCGTATCGCCGCGCTTCACCACCTTGCGGCCCAGGGTAGCGATGTTGATGGCCGGACTCAGGAAGTTCTTCGAGCGGTTGTAGTAAGCGTTGGCATCGACGTAGAATTTCGGGGTCACCTTGCCTTTGTAGCCCACTTCCAGTGTTTTGATGGTTTCCACCTTCAGCTTATTGATAACGGTGCCGTCGCTCAGGGTGAAACCTTGGCCGTTGCCCAGCAGCAAGCCGCCGAAGAGGTAGCCGTCGAGGTTGAGGATGGTGGGGGCGGCGATGCCCTGGCCGTAGGTCAGGCGCAGGTTCTGGTCATTGAGGGACCACACCACGCCGCCTTTCGGGATGAAGTTGAAGCCGTACCGGTCGTGCTGGTCGGCACGGGCGGCGGCGATGAGCTTGAAGTGGTTCGGCAGCGCCAACTCGCCCTGACCATACACGCCAATTTGGTTGATAATGATGTCGCCGTCGCGGTCAAACAGGTAAGTGTGGTTGCTATTGGCCATGTCGCGCTGGTACTGCGTGCCCACTACGAGGTTGAAAATGCCGAACGTGTTGTTGTACTGCACTTCACTGTTAATACGACGCGAGGCATCGCGGAACACCGCGCCCCGCTTCAGGGCCACACCGGCCGTGGTAGTTTTGCCAAACCACTGCTCGGCGTAGGAGCGGCTGCGGGCTTCTTCTTCGCTAAATCCGGCATCCTTAAAGCTCAGGTAGTTTTGGGTACGCTGGTTTATAGCGTAGGTATCGTCGGTCTTGCTCCAGGTGTTATAGACCTGCGCAAACCAGCGCGGTGACACGTAGCGGGCATGCAGGTACTGCACGCTCCAGTCCTTAATCTGGTTGCGGCCGGCGTTGGTCTGGCCCAAAAAGCTCGACTGGTTGCCGCCGTACGACAAAATGATGTCGGCCTTATCGGTGAGGCTATAATAAACCGCCGCCTCGCCATGCAGGCTCTTGAAGGTGCGGTCTAAATCGATTTCCTTCTCGGCGTGGAAAATACCAGGACTGGCTGGTGAAGTAGGCGTGGCAGCCTTTTTGAAGGCGGAATTGGTATAATAAACGGTGTCGGTGTAAGCAAAATCTTCGCCCCGTGTGTACTCACCCGTCACCTTAAACGCCAGCTTGGAATTGAGCACCTGCGCGTGGCGGAAGCGGCCCGAAAACACGCTCTGGTTGCCCAGGCCCAAGGCCACAGTGGTACCGGCCGTGCGGCGTGGGTCCTTGCTGATGGTGTTCACCAGCCCGTTATGGGCGTTGGGTCCGTAGAGAGCCGCCGAGGGCCCGAGCACCACTTCGATGCGCTCAATGTCTTCCTTTACTACGCTCGTCAGCGGCCCCAACGGCAGGCCCGTGGCGATGAGCGTAGAAAGGCGTGCGTCGTTCATCTGCAAATTTTTGGGGTTGAAGGCGCTATTGAAGCCGCGCACGTTGATGCCCGCGCCCAGCACGCCGCTGCGGATGTAGTCCACGCCCTTTTGCCGGGCCAGCAGCTCCCCCACGTTGAAGGACGGCAGCTCATCAATCTGGCGAGCGTTGATTACGCTGATGGTGGCCGGGGCCTCGGTCAGCTTCTCGGGGCGGCGCGAGGCCGATACCACCACTTCGCCGGCCATCACGGTGGTTTGGGTCAGGGCTACGGTCCCCAGGTCCACCACCTCCTGGCCCACTTCCACAGAGCGCGGGGGCAACTCGTAGCCAATGTAGGAAAACATCACTTTGTAGGTACCCGGCTTGAGGCCGTTGATGGCGAACTCGCCGGCATTGCCGGAGGTGGTGCCGGTGGTGGTGCCGGTAATGATGACGCTGACGCCCGGCAGCGGTTCGCTGGTGGCCGCATCGGTCACGCGGCCGCGCACGCCGCCGCCCTGGGCCGCCGCGGCCAAGGCCTGGGTAACAAGCAGAAAAAGAAGTAAAATTCGAGCGGCCATAGTAGTGGTTTTGAAGGGGTGAGTGGGAATTTTCAGTACGGGTGCAGTAGTGAGACGAATCTACTGGCCTTCCCAACCGCCTACCACGTGGCCCTTCAAATAACAGCGGTGGACTTAACCGCCATCAATCCGCACAAATCAGTATAATTAACTAGTAATCAATTTATTTGGCCTTGTTGCAACAGCATGGACTTGATGCGGCCGCACAGGTGCGGGATGCAGGACCTTACCTCGCCCAACAAGTCCAGCAACAACCGCTGCTTGTGCGGGTTACTAAAATGCGCCTGCCCGGAACGGCCCAGCAGCTCCACCAACTGGTCATCATCGATTTCATTCTCCACGTACTGGCTCACGTGGTAGTACCACTGCAGCGTGGGCACGTAGTTAGGCCGCGCGCGGTATTCGGCCTCCTTCGCCAGCAGATGAAACTTGTGGCAGGCCCGCAGCAGCTTGTCATACTTCTCCTGCAAGACCAACGCCTGAAAGTAGGCCACGAAGAAAATGTGCCAGCGGTGGGCCAGTATCTCCTTACTGTGGTCGCGCAGGAAGCTGTCAGCCGTCTTTTCGCCGTCGACGGGTTGCCCGTTCAGGTTCAGGCACTTGACGTAGAAGGCCATGAACCCGACTTTATCGCGCAAATTATTGGTGTGGCGCGACGACGACAAGGACTGCTTCATCAGCGCCAAGGCTTCATGAATCTTGCCCTGCCGCAGCAAAATGGCGCTGTAGTTGTTCAGGTAGTGCAGGTGGTCGGCGTTCTTCTGCTTGATGCTCAAGTAGCCGAACTCCTCGGCCTGCTGCAGCACGTCGAACTTGGAATGCAGCAGCACGCTGTTGGCGTAGTAGTTGAACAGGATGCGGCGCGAGTAAAACATGCCCTGCCGCAGCAGCCCGTCCAGCGCCTCGTACACGGCCTTTAGCTTATCAAACTCCGAGTAGTTGAAGTACAGAAACGTGAGCCGCACCACCGCAAAATAGCGATTCAGACCGTCCAGCGTTTCGTCGTGGAACGTGGCCAGCAGCCACGCTTCCCAGTGCCGGCTCTCGGTGGCGTGCTTGGTGTACTGGCTCGTAATGTCGAGCGTGGCTTGGTGCAATTGCTCAAAAGTGCCCTTGCTCTGCTCATACGCCGCGCGCTGCTGCCCCAAAAACTGGGCCACCAGCTGGTGCTCCTTAAATCGCATGCGCACCAGCAGAAACTGCTGGTAGCTCAGCGTCAACTCATAGAATTTCACGAAGTAGAACGCCGGGCGGTCGTAGCGCACAATGGCTTGAAGCAGCGCCTTTTCCTCGGCCGGGCCAATGGAATCGGTCATGATTTTCTCGTCCAGCTGATTGAGGTGCACCAAGTGCTTGTCCACGTCGATGCCGGCCAGCCGCTGCTGCACCCACTGCATCAGGTTCGAGTATTTGCGCTTGTCGATGGCCGCACGAAAAGCCACCGGCGTGCGCGAATGCTGGCAGTTGTAGGCAATGGTTTCGAGAATCTCACGGTTGTCGGCATCCTGAAACTGCTGCACTTGCTGCAACCACGCCACTTCGTGCGGCAGCAAGTCGGCGGCAAACTCAGCAAACTTCTCCAGTTTCCTTTTCATGGGCGCAAGTACCAGTCCAGTGGGCAAGCAATTTAGCGGAAATATTCAGCTTCGCGGCGCTGCTTTTTGGACATAAAAAAAGCGCGGGGTTAACGCGCTTTTTTGAGAGTATTCATTCCCCGAACAACAACGGCTTGCCCTGTTCCACGCAGAGCAAGCCGTTGGCTAAGGCAATCAACGAGGGTCAGTACTCGTACTTAATGCCCATTTTCTTGGCGATATCGGCAAACATCTGGGGGTCAAAATCATCACCACCGGGGGCATTCAACTGGGGCTCTTCCTCGAGGTCGGGGGCGGGCACGCCCTCCATAGCTCCGTGAATGAGCTCTAGCGGCTGCCCGTCGTCGGGGTGCACGCCGTTCCAGATGATGCCCGCCTGGCGGTAGTCATCCTGGCTAAAGGTGTAGAGTTTGCGGTGCATACCGTTCTGCATAAACTTCTTGGCCTCCGGGAAAGCGTCGTTGCTCATGTCTGGAATGGGCAGCATCTTGGTCACCTCTACGCCCGTGTACAGCTCCAGGGCCTTGGCGTATGCAAAGGCGTGCACGCCGCCCCGCACGAGCAGATAGCCCAGCATTTCGCGGGCGCAGGGGTCATCCACCATCGAGTACACCCGCATTTTGTTGGCGCGGGCGCCCAGTTCCAAAAAGAAGTTGTGGAGCAAGTCAAGCTTCAAGTTGCCGCTGTTAAACACGTTGGCGCCCGTCCAGAAATCGCCATGCGAATCCATAGGCAGGGCGCCTTGGCCACTGGCGATGAAGTGCCGAGTGTTGCGGGCACCCACGGAGGCGGCCATAGGGGCCCCGCTAGGGTCTAAACCGCGCTGGGTAGTGCCGGTCAGCAACAGGTTGATGGTGTAGGACACCACCTCAATGTGGCCGTACTCCTCACCGGCAATGCTGCTGATGAGGTCGTAGAACGGACGGAGCTTTTTACGACCCCGAAAGTTGAACGACTGGTACGTGTAGTTCATCAGGGTCGACATTTCCCCAAACTTTCCGCCCAGTAGTTCCTGCACTGCAGCCGCGTCGTTGGCTGAAGGGTTATTGGGCGTGGGCAGCTCAATTGGCAGCCGGTCAATTTTGAGAATCATACACGAAACGGGTTAGTGAATGGATGCTCTTCTAACTCCGTATTAGGATTCGAGTTTCAAAAAGCCGGAATCTTAATGGTTGTCAAACCTCAAAAGCTTAGGCACATACGCTCGAGCTTTGGTCAACGACACGGTTCGTTCATTCAGACATTTTTGGGCATTGAGCCCCTTTGGCACGTTCGGTTTGGTCCACACCCAATCGCACGTATTTCGCCGTAGTCCCCCTGCTTTCTTCCAAGAGCCA
>JANPOR010000049.1:0-2909 GCA_031428075.1 Hymenobacter sp.
CTGCCGCGGCTCTTTTGTATTAAGTGCTGGTCTGTTTTGGAAGCTGTCTGGGTTAACAAAACTTGAGTATTCGTCGGATATTGACTAGTTGGCCAGGCCGGCCAGACCGCTTCGCTCCCAGCGGTTGAACCAGCCCGTACACCGTCGCCTGGCTCACACCTAGCAGGGCCCGCCAGTGCGGGCACGGTGTGTCCGTCCGCGCTCTATAGCAGGCCCTAGCAACGGGCTCGGAACTGGTGCCGCGGGGGTGGTAACGGCCAGCCTCCAAGGTAGCCCGTCCCGCGGCGTCCGAGGTGATATAGCGTTTTTGCATCCCCAAAAAAATAGTAATACCCTAACTAATTAATTTTGAACAAGCACTTAACAAGCCCGACGGCACTATCGAAAACCAGCTGAAAGGCGACACAGGTAGTTTCGGGGGATAGCAATAGAACGGGTGGCTACCTGAAAGCCATTGCGGCGAAGCAACTGCGCCTGTTGCGCACTCCCACTTCTTGAGAAGCGTCACTCAGTAAATTGGCCTACCGATAACTTTTGTTCCTACTCTCGTACGATTGCACTGCTCTATCTTGAGGGGAGCTGGAAAAGGAAACAAGATCACTGCCTATCTCTAAATGCGGCGCGTCGGCGTCGACGTTACGAGTGAGAGTTTGCGCCCCGTTTCCCGTTTTTGCCTGAAGACTAAACAGTATGAAGGGAGCCCAGCCCTGGCGCTGGCGGCATCCCGCATTTGTACAAGGAGAATTGCGGTGAAAACCTTGCTGACTGGTTGCTTTCCACCTTTTTACCCCGTGCCCACGCCCGCTATCCCTTCCCCCTCCGCACCCCACACAAAATCCTGCGTTTTGCCGGCTGCCAAATTAATGAGGAGCCGGCCAGCTCCCCTCTAAAAGCGGCCCGACCGGCCATCTCATGAAGTTTGTTCCGGTTCTACACGTAAACCTATGAACTCCCCTTTCCGTCCCGCGGCCACTCCGGCCGCCGAGTTGCACCGCTACAACACCAGCCCCCTACAGGACTTCTGCGGCCTAAGTCCGGCGCAGATGCACGGGCTGCTCTACCAGCCGCTGGGACCGGCTAGCGCGGTCCGGTTGCGCCCCGTCGTGCCGGACGAAGTGCTGGACCACATCCCGTTTCTGCGCCTGACGGAGGCTTTTCTACGCCTGTTGCATCGGGAAAGTCCCCTGCAACTCACGCCCTTGGGTGCGTTGCCGCGCAAGTACCTTCGGGAACTCTACGCCCACGGATTCATCCGGGAAGAAGGACTGGAAACGGGCCTGTTCACCCTGAGCCGGGAAATCGATTCCTTGGCCCTCACCACCTTGCACCAGACCACCCGGCTGGCAGGCTTGGCCCGCTTGGCGCGAGGCCAGTTGCTGCTGACCAAAAAAGGCGGACAGCTACTCGACCCGACCCGACGCCCGGCCCTCTGGGCGCTCGTATTGCACACCTTTACCAGCCGCTTCCCTTGGGCCTCGCACGACGGCTATCCCTCCCCGTCGGTGGGGCAGACCGGCTGGGCGTATTCGGTGTACCTACTGGCCCGCTTTGGCCAACAGCCCCATTCCGTGCGCTTTTACGCCGAGCACTACCAGCGGGCGTTTCCGTTCGTGCTGGCGGAGTTCGCCGACGCGGCGTATCGGACGCCCCTGGAACAACTGGCCCACTGCTACGGGGTCCGCACGTTTGAGCGGGGACTGAACTGGTTTGGCTTACTCAACTCGGAACCCCAGCCTGTGGAGCTTCACCAGCCCGACCAGCTGCTGACAGCCTCCTCGTTGCTGGGCCAGCTGTTTGACGTGCAGCAAGGACCTGCGTAGAACATGCTCGTCAAATGCGACTTTTAGATTAAATTTTAACCAAGGCCATCGTTGCGGCCGCTAACCACCCGGCAGCGGAAGGCATAAATTCCGTATTTCCCCCGTCTAAGTTTCCGGGAAAATACGGGCAATAGTGTAGTTATCGGCGCGGAACTTTGGGTGATGCGTTTCCCTCACTCCTCATGCCCGCTGTTATGATTGTTTGCCACGAGCTGTTTCCGACCAGCTACTTGCTGGCCCTGGCCCCAACCGCCGCCACGACCGAAACCGAACTGGAGACGTACTTGACCCACGCTTGCCGCAGCGGCCGGCCGGCCGTGTGGGTCGATTGCCGCCTACTTGACACCATATCCGCCACGGCCGCCTGGCTACTGTGGGCCTGCCAACAGCGCCTGCATCGTCGCCACGCGCGTCTGGTGCTTTACCGGGTGCCCGTCGCCGTCGAGCGCATTTTGAAGCGCACCCTGGCCGGCGCAGGGGCCGACCGACTCATCGTGCCCACCCTCGACGATGCGGCGGCGCTAGCGTAGCCCCACGCCCTACGGTTCAGCTTGGGAAAGCGGGCACTACACCACGGGGGGAGACCTGCGTAGGTTTACTTCTGCGAGGCTTGTCTGCTCGCTCTAATTACATGGAACCCAACCCCAACGCCCAGCCCAACCTTTCTTCGCTGGGGTCAACCCTCGTCGCCAACGGGCTGTTTGACGCGTTGCCCTGGGGCGTGCTGGTGCTGGACGAGCAGCACCTCGTCCAGCACGTAAACCAGCAGGCAGCCCGCTGGTGCGGCACCTCGCCCGAAGCCCTGCTGGGCCGGCCCCTGGCCGGGGCTGACCTGCCGGCCGCCATCGGTGCTACCCTGCAGCGGCTGCTGGAGCCGGGCGAAGCGCCGGCTCGCGAAGTGTACCTGCCCGAACAGGAGCAGTGGATAGCCCTCTCGGCCACCCACCAGCCCGGCGGCTGGGTGCTCTACGGGCAGGACATCACCCCCCAGAAGCAGCGCGAAGCGGAAGCCCTAAGCCTGCAGGCGGAGCTTGCGCAACGCACCACCGACCAGTACCACGCCCTGTTCCACAGCATGGACCAGGGTTT
>JANPOR010000050.1:0-6942 GCA_031428075.1 Hymenobacter sp.
GAGTGCTTATCCCGCTGAAACAGGTCAGAAATGATCGTTTATCTTAGATAATCAGAGAGGGTCGACGCGACAAAAGAGCTTTCTGATGCCGCAAATGGCATCTCATAACATAGTGTTTCGCTAATTTTTAACAGGCTCTAAGGCCATTGACAGCCGTACTATGCCTGGAGAAGGCGTTGCCACTTGGGACCAGGCCCGTGTTGTCTTAACAATTCAATTCCGGCAGCCCAGCGGGGGCCGTGTCCGGTTTATTTGTCGGCTTTGATGCGGGCGGCGGCGGCCTGCTCAGCTTCGCGCAGGACCTGGCGGGCCTCAGCCAGCAGGCGGCGGCCCGGGTCGAGTTGCTCACGCAGGATGAGGGCCGTGAGCAGGAAGAAGGAGGCTAGCGGCAAAAGCCAGCCCAGTGCAAACCAGAGCCAGAACGAGCGCCCGTAGCTGTGCGCACAATACCCCGTGAGGATGGGGATAAACGAAATGGCCACCGCCACGGCCAGAATCATGTCGATGAAGAGCATAGGCGGGGGAGTATGAGGTAATGGCAAACAACCGGCGGGGCCAACGGTTGTTCGAATATACAAATCGGGGCCGACATTTGCAGGCGCCGGGGCGGCTATTTTGCCCCGGGTCGCCACACTGGCACCATCTTACGTAAGACGAAGCAGCGCAAGGGATCTACCCTGCCCTCGCCACCTTTTTTGCCCATGTGGGAGCACCAAAGTCTATTCCGGGTTTCGGCCCAGCTATTTGCCGAAGGTGTTTTTAACCTGCTCGACCGCAGCCTACGGCCCGAAGTTTTTTTATTAGGCTTGGCCTCGGCCCGTGAAACCGATGAGCCGGCCGGGGTGGTTATCGAGCCCAGCAGCTCGCGCTACGTCCCGCAGGATTTCGCTGGTGTGAAGGCCCGCGCCATCGCCCTGGAAGCCGACGCTGGCCCGCGCGACGTGGTGTACCACCTGCACCCCAACGACCACGACCGCTATGAGAAGCAACGCTGGTACGAGCTGGTGTGCCAGGCCACTGAAACCACGATGCGTGAGCTAACGCACGAGCGCCGCGAAAACCGCCGCTCGTTCTGCTCCATGCCCGTGAACCTGCAAGGCTACCTCGTGACGGTGGTGCTGCAAGTGGCCGCCGACTGCTACGACAGCTACTACGCCATGCCCAAGTTGGGGGGTCCGCGCCCGTCCAACTTGCCCCACGCCACGGTGCTGGAGTTTCTGCACGACTGCACCCGCGCCCTGCGCGAGGCCGACACCGCCGACAACGAGCAGCCCGCCCTCGACCGCGACTACAACGAGGTGCTGCGCAGTGCCGGTCGCCGCCTGATGCTGCGCGCCGCCCCCGCCGGCACCCAGGGCCTCTACGACGCCTGCAACGGCGTAGCCGCCCTACGCCACGAGGGCAGCGAGGGCGTGGGCACGCTGCTGGTAGCCCGCCGCCAGCACCCGGCCATCGTGCCGGTGCTCACGCTGGAAACGCCCGTGACCCTGCGCGACCACCGCTCTATCCGCAAGCTGCTGGAGCTGAGCGAAGACGCTACGGCCCTGGTATCGGATGCCTCGCACGTGTTCGGGCTGGGCCAGCTCGTGTCCGACGACGATGCGCGCTACGAGCCGCTGGTAGTGGTCAACTTTACCCACCACTACAGTTGGGAGATGAGCCACGCAGGCCACGTGCTCATGCGCGTGGTCAGCAACACGCCGCGCCTGCCCCAGGGTCGGGTGGCGGCCGATAATTTTGCCCGCGTGGTGCGCCGCGTGTTCCCTAAGCTCGACCCCGACAGCGTGGACTACCTCTGGGAGTTGACGAGCCGGGCCAGTACCCAGCCCACGGGCACCATCTTGGTATTCAGCGCCGGGGCTGCCCAAGAGGCCCAACGCCTGAGCCGCCAGAGCTTCCGGGTAGCACCGCGCATCATCACACCCTCGGTGCTGCGGCTGGTCACCAACATCGATGGGGCGGTGTTCATCGAGCCCACCGGCGTGTGCTACTCCATTGGGGCCATCCTCGACGGCCTAGCCACCGAAAAGGGCGATTCTTCGCGCGGTTCGCGCTACAACTCCGCTGTGCGCTACGTCAACAGCAGCCGCTACCCTTGCCTGGCCGTGGTCGTGAGCGAAGACGGCTGGATTGACTTACTACCGAATCAATAAGGGAATGGGTTCGTCATTGCCTCGTCGCGCCTCCTCGCAATGACGAACCCATTCCCTTCTCCCACATTAAAAAGTTATCCGTTTACCGTGCCCATCATGGCCTCGGGGTAGCGGTTACCAGCGGCTACGCCTTTGGGGGCGATTTCGTCGAGCTGCGCCCGCTCGTCGGAAGTTAAATTGAGGCCCAGGGCCCCCAGATTTTCTTCCAGGTAATTCACGCGCTTGGTGCCGGGAATTGGTGCGACGTCGTCGCCCTGGGCCAGTACCCAAGCCAGGGCCAGCTGGCTGGGGGTACAGCGTTTCTGCTTAGCGAGATCGTTGATTCGGATCACGAGGTCGAGGTTTTTCTGGAAGTTCTCGCCCTGGAAGCGCGGCGTGTGACGGCGGTAATCATCGGGGGCCAAGTCGTCGAATTTTTGAATTTGACCCGTGAGAAAGCCCCGGCCCAGCGGCGAGTACGGCACGAAGCCGATGCCCAGCTCGCGGCAAGTGGGTAGAATTTCGTCTTCTGGCTCGCGGCTCCACAGCGAATATTCGGTTTGTAGAGCCGCAATGGGGTGTACAACCACGGCCCGCCGCAGGGTGGCGGGGGCCGCTTCGCTCAGGCCCAGGTAGCGCACTTTGCCTTCTTCTACGAGGCGGCTCATGGCCCCTACAGTTTCTTCGATGGGTGTGCTGGCGTCCACGCGGTGCTGGTAGTACAGGTCGATGTGGTCGGTGCCGAGGCGACGAAGACTGGCTTCACAGGCCGATTTCACGTACTCGGGCCGGCCGTTGACGCCGCGCTTGCTGGGGTCGGCGGGGTCGCGCACGATGCCGAATTTGGTGGCAATCACCACCCGGTCACGCTTGCCTTTGAAAGCTTTGGCCAGCAGCTCTTCGTTTTTGAAGGGGCCGTACATGTCGGCCGTATCAAAGAGCGTGACGCCCAGCTCCACGGCCCGGTGCAGGGTGCGGATGCTTTCGGCGTCGTCTTGCTGACCGTAAAAATCGGACATGCCCATGCAGCCGAGGCCGAGAGCAGAAACAGTGAGGCCGGAGCGGCCGAGGGTGCGGGTTTGCATAAGGCATTGGGGAAAGGTGGTCCGGGATGGTTAACGGGCGGGGCCCCGCGGGGTTTGCCTGCACGCGGACTTTAGCTTCGCTATAGCCCGGTACCTTTGCGCCATGAAGGTATTTGCCCCGAAAACCCTGTTCTTGACCCTGGCCGCCACTGGCCTGGCCGCCTGCTCGCCCACCACCAAAACCGATTCGCCCGCCGCGGCCGCCCAGTCCGCCGAAAGCCAACTTATGGACCGCCACGACGCGGTGATGGCACAGACGGGCCGGTTGTTCGAGCTGCGCCAAAAAATTGTGGCTGCCCGCCCCATCAACGCCGCCCCCTACCTCCGCGGCCTGCAAGCCGCCGACGGGGCCATGATGGCCTGGATGCACACCTACCACGCCCCCGACAGCACGGCCCCGGCGCCGCAGCGCCTGGCGTATTTTCAGCGGGAGCAAGCCAAACTCGACGCCGTAGAAAAGCACATGCGCGGCACCATCGATTCAGCCGCCGCGTTGTTGAAGCAAGCACCGGGCAATTCCATTCCGGCCACTAAATAACCTATGTCGACTCGTTTTTGGCTGGCCCCGCTGCTAGCCGCTGCCCTGCTCACGGCCTGCTCGGGCCCCGCCGCCAACCAAGTTGCCCGCCTGCCCATTCTGGGCGAGCGAAACGTGCGCCCCAACCCCAACGGGGGCCCTGCCGACACTGTTTTCGCCACCGCCCCGGCGTTTAGCGCCGTCGACCAAGCCGGGCAAACCGTGACCAACCGGGCCTTCGCGGGCCGGGCTTACGTCACCGATTTTTTCTTTGCCACCTGCCCCGGCATCTGCCCCAAAATGCAAGGCGAGCTGCTGAAGGTATTCAAGCCCTACGCCGCCGACCCACGCGTGGGCTTCGTGTCGTTCACCATCGACCCGGCCCACGACTCGCTGCCCGTGCTGCGCGACTACGCCCAGCGCCTGGGCGTGGCCGACGCCAATCGTTGGCATTTCGTAACCACCGGCCGCTCGGCGGCGGCCCGCGATACGGTGTTTGGCTTGGCCCGGGGCTTCTTCACCGCCGCCCAGCCCGATAAGGCGGCCCCCGGCGGCTTCGCCCATAACGGCACCTTCGCCCTCGTCGACGACCAGGGTCACGTGCGCGGCCTCTACGACAGCCTGAACCCCACCGAAGTGGCCCGCATGCAGAACGAGCTACCTGTGCTACTGGCCGAAATCGCGGAGCGCCACCCTCGCGCCGCCGCCAAATGAAAGGCTTCCGCCTCAGCCTGGGGGCCCTGGGCGCGGCGGCCGTTCTCGCCCTGCCCGGCTGCTTCTCGAACAACCGCCACCAAGGGCCCAAGCTCTATGCCCAGGCTTGCGCCGGCTGCCACGGCGACGCCGGCCAGGGCTTGGGCCGCCTCATTCCGCCGCTGGCCGGGGCCGATTACCTGCGCACCCACCGCGACGAGCTGCCCTGCATGCTGCGCCGCGGCGTGCACGGGCCGATGACAGTGAACGGCATCCTTTACAACCAAGTGATGCCCGCCGCCCGCGTCGATGACCGCGAGTTGAGCCCCGCCCGCCTCACCAACCTGCTCAACTACATCGAAAATAACTGGGGCAACCACGCCCCCCCCCGCACCATCCAAGAGGTAGAGCGGCAGTTGGTCGGCTGCCCAACGGTGCCGGGTGCCGGCTCAGCCAACTGAAACGGACTGCTCGTAAACTCAAATTGCGGACCAGCCGCGGAGCGGCGGTATGTTTAAAGAAACGCAAGGTAAAAGTGGCCAGCGCCGCGGCGCGGCGGTATACACGTCCACCCGACCATGCCACCGCTCTGCGGCTTTACGGCTGGGAGGCCGGTTTTCTATAAATATGCCGCCGCTCCGCGGCTAGTCCGCAACTTGAGTTTGTAGAGTGAAATTGGCAGAGAAAAGACCGTCATGCAGGACGTAGTGCAACATGACGGCCAGCTTGACCCGGTAACCGAATAGTCGCCCCACCCGTTTCCCGTCCCAGCCGTACTTTGCGGCTCCGTTCCACTGCCATATAATTTTACGCCCCATGGGTCTGCTTGACTTTCTGAAAAATAAGCCCGCCGACGCGCCGGCTCCCGTTCCCACCCCCGGCCCTGATACCCCCGCCCCGGGCGCTAAGCCCGCAGGGCCCCGCTACCAAGGCTCCCACTTCACGGCCCCCGCCGTGCCGGCACTGGCTACTCCAGCACCTTTTCCTGCCCCCGAGCCGCTACCCTTTCCCTTCGAGCCCCAGAACGTACTGGAGCAATTGCTGCTGCTGGCCACCAACGACGAGCAGGCGCGCCCGGCCTTTTACCAGGCGCTGCTGCAAGAGGAGATTCTGATGATTCTGGCCCCCGAAGAAGGCGTAGGGCCCGGCGACGTAGTACCGACCGAAGGCGCGCAAATTCAGCTCCAGGTGCTCACCGACGGTAAATTGCCCATTTTTACCTCGCCCGCCCGCCTCGCCGACGGCGGCCAGGACGACAGCCAGGTGAGCTACGTGCGCCTGCCCGGCCACGCGTTTTTCAACATGACGCAAGGCCAGGACTGCGTGCTGAACCCCTTTTCGCCCGCTGGCAAGCTGCTGCCCAAGGAGGAACTGGCGGCCCTGCTCGCCGGCCAGCTCACCGGCCCCACCTCGCCGGCAGGCGGCGACGCCGAGGTGATGCTGAGCCAGCCCGAAAACTACCCCAGCGCCGTGGCCAACGCCGTAACGGCCTGGGCCGCAACCCAGCTGCATCTGCGCGCCGCCTACCTGGCCCAGATGCAGCTGGCCACCGCCCCCGACACGCCGCGCCTGCTGCTGGCTTTCGAGAGCGACGCGGCCGACCCCGCCTTCATGCAGGAGCTGGGCCCCGTGCTGGACGGTAAAACCGACGCCTACCAGTTCGTGGACTTGATGCTGCTGGACTTGGCTTCGGAGGAAGGCGTGAACCCGTACTTCCGCCAAGTGGAGCCCATTTACCAGCGGGCTTAACTATACCTATAAGCTGATTCAACGGTAATAAAGCCCGGGGCCCTGCGCCCCGGGCTTTTTTGCGTTCGGGACCCAGCCCGTATGTTTACGCCCTATGAAGTTAACGCTCCTCCTGGCGCTGCTGCCGCTGGCCACCGCTGCCCAAGCTCCCGCCCAAGCCCCCGCCCCGCTTCTGCCCAAAGCCGACCCCGCCATCGCGAAGCTGGTGAGCGAAATCTCGGCCAAAAACCTTGAGGCCGACATCCGCAAGCTCGTCGGCTTTGGCACCCGCCACACCCTCAGCGACACCCAGAGCCCCACGCGCGGCATTGGGGCGGCCCGCAAATGGGTGCAGGGCGAGTTCGAGAACTACAGCAAGGCCAGTGGGGGCCGCCTCAAGGTGGAAATGGACACCTTCACCGTGAAGCCCGACGGCCGCCGCATCAACAAGCCGGTGCTGATGGCCAACGTGCTGGCCACCCTGCCCGGCACCGACCCCACCGACACGCGCGTCATCCTCGTGAGCGGCCACATCGACTCGCGGGTGAGCGACGTGATGAACGCCACCGCCGACGCGCCGGGCGCCAACGACGACGGCTCGGGCACAGTGCTGGTGATGGAGCTGGCACGGGTGCTGGCCGGTCAGAAGTTTCCCTGCACGCTCAAGTTCGTCGCCGTGCAGGGCGAAGAGCAGGGCCTCTATGGCTCGGCCCACCTAGCCGAGCGCGCCAAAAAGGAAGGCTGGAACCTGATGGCGATGCTCAACAACGACATCGTGGGCAACTCG
>JANPOR010000051.1:0-2968 GCA_031428075.1 Hymenobacter sp.
CGCGAGCTGCCCAAGTACCACCTCGACTCGCTCACGACCCGCCTGGCCGGCTACATCAACCAAGCCGAGGCGGCGGCCAAAACGGCGAAAAGCGAGCAGGTGACGATGGAATTTTACCCCGATAAGGACCACCCCGGCCAGCGCCTGCCCGAGCAAATCCGCGTCACCACCCACCGGCCCGCCGGGGCCCCCGGGCCCAGCAACAAAGTAGAAGTGCTGCTGGAGAAGCGGTTCGGCGTGGTGGTGAACATCGACGGCCGGACCAACTCTACGCCGCGGGCCCCCGCCAGCCGCGCCGAACGCCAAGCTAACCGCGACTCGCTGCGCGCCAAGCACAACGACGAGCACAACCACTACAGCACACTTATTCTCGACCTGGGCGTGAACGCGCTGGTCAACCAAACGCCCACGGCCGGCCGGCCGGCCGTGGACCTGCGCAACGGCGGCTCGCGCTACGTCAACCTCGGCCTCGACTACACCCAGCGCCTGGGCGGGCGGCGCAGCCCGGTGAACCTGTTGATAGGACCTGAATTTGCCTTCAACAATTACATGCTCAACGGCAACAACAAGTGGGTGGAGCAAAACGGCGTAACGGGCATCGTACGCGAAACCGACCCGGCCCGCCAATACGACAAAACCAAGCTGGCCACCGCCGCCGTGAACCTGCCGCTGATGCTGCAGCTCAAGCTGCACGACGCGCACTACCGGTCCAGGTTTTCCGTGGCGGCCGGGGGCTTCGTAGGCTACCGCCTGGGCTCCTGGACCAAGCTGAAGCACACCACCGAGGGTGTTACATACAAAGACAAGGACCACGGCACCTATAACCTAGAGGATTTTCAGTACGGCCTGCAGGGCACCATCGGCTTCAGTGGCCTCCACTTGTTTGCCAAGTACAACCTGAACCAGCTGTTCCGCAGCAGCCAGGGCCCCGATATGCAGGTGCTGAGCTTCGGGGTGCGCCTGTTTGGCAACTAGCGGGGCCCGCCGCCTGAGTTGAGTTTGCCGCCTGAGTTAAGTTTAAAGTGGGGCGTGAAAGGTCGTTGTGCCTTTCGCCCCCCACTGTTGCGTTTCTACCGCACCGACCCCCGGAAAAAATTGTCGAGCAAAATGGCGGCCGACACGGCTACGTTCAGGCTTTCGGCCCCGCCCCCGGGGCCCCGGGGGATGTGCAGGCGCTGGGTGAGCCGCGCCGCCACGGCGGGCGTGAGGCCGTGCGACTCCGAGCCCATCACGAGCACGCCAGCGGGGGCCAGGGCAGCGCGGTGCACGTTCTGGCCGTGCAAATCGGCCCCGTAGACGCCGGTTCCGGCCGGCAGCGTGCCCAGCCAAGCGGCCAGGTCGCGGGGCCACACCCGTACCCGGGCGAAGCTGCCCATGGTGGCGGCCACGGTTTTGGGCGCGTAAGGGTCGGCACAGGTGTCGCTGAGCACCACGCCCGGCAGGCCGTACCAGTCGGCCAGGCGGATGAGGGTGCCCAAGTTGCCGGGGTCGCGCACTTCGTCGAGGGCAAGCAACAGGGCGGTTTGGGGCAGAGCGGGCGGCAGCGGTACTTCGGGCGGGCGGCGGGCCACGGCCAGGGCCGTAGTATTGGTGGCCAGGGTGCCGAGTTGGGCCAGCTCGGCCTCGCTCACGGGCACCGGGGGCGGGCCGGCCGCTAAACTGGTCCGGTTTTGGGCGGCAAATTCGGGAGTGCAGAACACGGATTCGGTTTCTACCCCAGAACTTAGCAGCTCCAACACGCTCTTGCCGCCTTCGACGAGGAAGGCGCCGTGGCGCTGACGGTACTTTTTTTGGTGCAACGACTGCACGTATTTGGCTTGGGCTTTTGAAATCATTATTCTTCGTAACTAAACTCGGCCGCCGGGCCCGCCCCCTGGCGGCGGCGCTGCTGGCCGGTGCAGCGGCCCTGGCGGCGTGTTCGCCGCTGCGGCTGCTGCGCCCGGGCCAGCGCCTGCTCAGCAAGATGGAGGTGGTGGGGGCCGAGCGCCCCGACCAGGACCGCCTCGTGGCCCTGGCCCAGCAAAAGCCCAACACCCGCTTTCCGCTGCCCAAGTTAGCCATCTACCAGCTAGGGAACCGGTTTTACGACTCGGTGGGCATCAAAAAGAAGATGGCCGCCATCAACCAGGAATTTGAACAGCGCCGCCCGGGCGTCGGCACCGACTCGGCCAAGCTGGGCAAATTACTGGCCCGCCGCGAGCGGCGCCTCAACCGCCAGCAGCTGGCCCTGGACAAAGGCAACGCCGTCATGCGCCTGGGCGAGCCCCCAGCGGTATACGACACGGCCAGCACCCGCCGCTCGGTAGAGCAGATGACGACCTTCCTGCGCAGCCAGGGCTACTTCCGGGCCCGCGTGGTGGCTTCCGACACAACCCGCTACCGCCACGATTTCGTGCTGCGGGCCCTGGCCCGGCTCCACCCCGCCACCGACTCGGCCGACCGCGCCAAGCTCTACCGCCGCGTGTTGGTGGTGTACCGGGTGCGGCAGGGGGCCCCGTTCATCTACACCCAGCTCACGCAAAGCATTCCCGATTCGGGGGTGGCGGCCGTGGTGCGCCGGAGCCAGGGCGCGAGCCTGATGCGGGTGGGCAACCGCTACAACGAGGACGTCATCGGCCAGGAGCGCAACCGGCTGGAAGCCCTACTCAAGGCTTCCGGCTACTACGACTTTCGCCAAGCCTACATCACGCTGGAGGCCGACACCAGCTACCGAGCCTTCACAGTGCGCCTGCGCACGCTCATCGCCGACCCCGGCCCCGGCCTGCAGCACCGCGTGTACAGCCTGCGCCGAGTGGCGGTGGTGACCGACGCCGGGGTGGGGCGCTCGCTGCGGGCCGCCACCGGCGACACCCTGCGCCGGGCCGGCACCGGCCAGCCCGACCGCCCCCTCTTGGGCCTCCGCCCAGACACAGCGGTGGTCGACTCCGTGCACTTCGCCGCGTACCGTCAGCGCTACAGCACCCAGCTG
>JANPOR010000052.1:0-2913 GCA_031428075.1 Hymenobacter sp.
CACGATGATAAAAAGGTTTTCTTTCCTATACAATTGATTAAAAATAAATAGTGGGTAATGTTAAATAAATAGGGCAAGACCTCTGACTCTGTACCTAACGCGCCTACTTGCTCATGATAAGGCGCTAACGTGTTGTAAGAGCGCTAAAAATGATTGTCTTACTCGTCTGTTAAGGCAATCGAGAGAATAGCGAAAACGCTTGTTTACACCATCATTTTTACCTGTTTGTTTAACAACTATTTCTCGAATGACTTGACTTCCCCCGTCAACGGCTCTGAAAATACTGTTTTTCGAGGCCTTTTTAAAGAAGGTTTTTCGAATACTTCTGAAAGAATGCTTAATTAGCCCAGCGCGGCGGCGTTTTACAAGCTGTAGTCCGTCGTTTGCAAAATGTAGACGGTGCGTCTCGTCTCTGTTGGGCCTAGTCGAGGCAGTGTTGCAACCACTCCGCGCACTCGACGGCATCCACGATGCTCCACGAATGAGGCATGCGGTGCTTGCCCACAAAACCCTTGCCCGTGGTGGCAAGGAAGCGGGCCTGCTGATTGCCCAGCTGTTGCAAGCACGCCACTAGAGCGGTCGCCCCGTAGGCGTTCATGTCTTCCGGCTGATACACCGGACACGTGGCTTGCCAAAAGCCCAAATCGGGTTCGCTGTACAAGCGCATGGGCACGCTCCGCAGCCACTGCGCGTTGCCGCCGGCCGGATCGGCGCGCGTGAACGCGGAAGCCGCCCGGTAGCGCCCGGGAAATTGCGACGGCGATCCGCCCAGCTCGTGCGTCAAGCGGTCCAAGGTACCTTGGTCATACACCAGGAAGGGCGTGCAGTCGTGTTGGTCCACGTGGAGTTGCGCCCGTTGCCAGTGCGTGGTCAATTCCAACGGCGGGTCTACGCCCAGCACCGCCCGCACGCGCCACCGCCGTTGCGCGCTGTCCCGGACCAATCCCTCCGCGTACGCCAAGGCGAGTTGCCCCCCCGCCGAAAAGCCCCCGATGATTAGCTGGCGCGCGACGGCCGGGCATTGCCGCACGACGGTGGCAATCGCATCGTCGAGAAACCGGGTGCTCACAGTATCCAAGCTAATGCGGTCGTTGAGCCCCGGAACCAGCACCACAAAGCCGCGTTGCGCGGCCTCCTGCGCCAAGTGCGTGGCGCGCAATACGTCGCGGGCCGGCTCCCCCAGGCCCGGCAGCAGCACGAGCAGCCCGCGGGCCGTCGGGGTGAGCGGGTCGAGTTGATAAAAGATCCGCTTGGCTGCCTTGGCGGCAGTTTTCGAGGCGGGGGCAGCCGGCGGCAGAACGTGTTTTCGAAGGGATTGGGCCGGGGCGGAAACCGCCCAGAGCAGCCACAGCAGAACGAAAATAAAAGGAAGGGGACGCGCCATGCGGGCCAGGGTTAAAAAAAGGGAATGCGAAACTAGCAGGCGGGTGGCTCACGCGGTCCCTTAGTCACCACGCGGGCAAGAAGGAAGCACCCGCCAGCACCCGCACCTTCTAGCAGGCCCGCTAGCAAATCGCCCTTATCCTAGAAGTGTCCGCGACGCAAGCTTGTGTGAAGGAACAGAAACCAGATGAGAGTGAGACTATTGTTACCTCTCCAATATTCCTAAAATTTTATTTACTCTACGAAAGCTGTAGACGAAGCTTGGATGGCATCGACCAGTTGGATTTGGTTGTACGGGTCTGGGGCCCAGTGAGGACCAAGTGGACCAAATCGGCACCGTCCTCATCCAAGGCTAGGCATAATTGTGGCTCACTCGTTGGGGCAGAGGCATATCCGGCCCAACGACTAGCTTCGTCACTGGTGCTAAGTCAGGGGAGTTAGCTAGCGAAATTAAAAGTCTGACGTTAAGGACGCATAGCACGACCGCCAACTCCCTTTACCCTGCCAGCCCCCTCAAACGGCCGTTTCTGGACTTTGCGAAGCGTACCCGCGGCCGCGACCAGCTTTTCGACGCTCCTACCGGGAAGTTATCCTAAAGGATGCTGTCGCAATTGAGCACTCCCCATCCGGTTTATTGCATCTGCCGGGAAGAGGCAATCAGAAATACTAATACTTTTTACGAGACGTAAGACCCAGCTTATTTAAGAATATAATTCCTCGCGCAGGGTAGCTTTTTCGGCCCGAAACCACCGGTTCACTAGGTACTGGCGGGCGTGAGAAAGGCAAAATGGTGCCCCTGGTAGCGTGGCAATGGCAGACTGCGGCGCAGCTGTAGGAAGGATTGATACGGGGCAACCGGTGCCAGGCGATTGACCAGCCATGCGGGTAGCGCACCGCCCGGGTCTACCTGGAAGCAATACGCGATTTTCAGGCGCGTTTCGGACAGGGCCCACACCTGCCAGTCACCCTTCCAGCAGGGCACCCGCACGATGCCTGGCTGCACCGGCACTAGGCCGTCCACCGAAGTCGTGTGGATCTGCAGGCAATGGGCAGCGGGAGAGTAAGCAAACTGCAGCCGCATGACTAGGTCGCGGTTGGCTACTAGGGCTGGCAGCTGGCTTTCCATATAGTAGAAAAACTCTGTCTCGCTCACCGAGCGCAGCCGATACGCCGTACGCGTGTTGCGAATCACATTCCGGTAGTTAGCCACATCCGAGTAAAGGGCGACGAACTGTTCCAAAGTACCGGGCATTTCGCACGCCACTCTAACTTCCTGGAAGCGACTGCCCGCTTGGGCCCGCATGTACACCTGGATGCCGTCCTTATCGGTTTGCAACTGCCAGTCGCCCGGGGCAGCAGCCTGCACCGGGAACAGAAAACCGAAGACGGCGAGTATGACCAACAACGGGCCAGCCCACAAAGGGCGAATGGATACACAGTTCATAAACAAAAAGAGCGCTGTAGGAAGGGGCGCGAGTGGAGGATTTACGGTCGAGACCAGCTACGCCTTTCCGCGCGGGCTGGGCAGTG
>JANPOR010000053.1:0-7797 GCA_031428075.1 Hymenobacter sp.
GGCCGAAGTGCGGGCCCTGCGCGTGGCCAACAAACAGCTGGCCCAAGAACTGGAGATGTTAAAAAGAGCCATCGTTACTTTTTCCGCCACCCCGACCCCGTGAGCCAGTTGCCGTTTATTGGCCAGCAACGACTCCACCACCCGGTGCAGCTGCTCTGCCACGTACTGTCCGTGGTGCCTGGCCGCTACTACACGCGGTGCCAGCGGGCAACGATTCGCCTAGCGATAAAGGGGGAACCCGCCTGGGAAACGGCGATGGTCGATGTATTTGACCACCACCACCGGCGCTACGGCACCCGCCGCCCGCAGGTCGGACTGCGCGAACCGGGCTCCCGCGTGGGCCGCCAAGCCCTGCGGACGGCCTTGCGCCGCCACAGCCGCAGAGCCTGGCAGCCCAGGACTCGCCCCGCGCACGACCGATTCGACCCACGGGCAGCGTTACGCCCCGAACCTGCTGTTCGACCAGCCGCGTCCGACCCAGGCCAATCGGATGTGGGTCAGCGGCATCGCCTGCCTGCCGCTGACCTCCAGCCAGTGGGTCTACTACTGCGCCTTCCAAGACGCGTGCATCAAGCAGGTCGTGGGCTGGCAGGTGCGGGCGGATATGCCCGGAACCCTAGTTACTAGCGCCTTGCAGCGGACCCTGCTCGCCCAACGGCACGCCCCGGGCCTAACTGTCCGCTCCGACCGGGGTGGACAATACGTGGGCAACGTCTGCAGAGCCCTGCTGCGCGATGCCAAAGCACAGCTCTCGCATAGCCGCCGCGGCGAGTGCGACGGCAATGCCCAAGCTGAAAGCCGCTGGTCCCGCCTCAGAACCGAGGGGCCCGAAGCCCACGACTGGCCCGTGTTTACCGATCTGGCGGATGCACAGGCTAGCGCCGCCACTTATTCTGACTACCATAACCACAAGCGCCGCCACTCCAGCATCGACTATTTAAAGCCTTATCACTTCCACCAACAATAACTTAACAATGCCACCCAATTCTCTCCTGCTTCACTAAACCACCTCACTACCCCCGCCAAGCAGTATTCGCTGCTCATAAGATTAACAAGCTTACCCCTAGATTTTGCCCAAATAAAAACGGCCCGCTGCATAGCGGGCCGTTTTTATTAGCAGTGATCAAAGCGCGGGGCGCTTACTTCCGACGGGTTCTTCTGGCATGGACTGCTTTATGGGGCGGGGCCGCGCCGTCAGGAGCCGTCTTGCCTTGAGCTTCTAGCTCGGAGATGGTCGGGGCCGGACCGTATTTGGTTTCGGCCGGGTTAGGGTCACCGGTCAGGTAAGGATCGAAGTCCACGCGGCGGTTTTTAGCCCGTCCAGCGTTCGTGTTGTTGGGGGCGATGGGCTTGAGCTTGCCGTAGCCGCGGGCCTCAATACGGGCCGTAGTAACGCCTTTGTCGAGTAGGTAGGTGCGAATTACGGCAGCGCGGTCGTACGATAGGCGCAGATTATAAGCCTCGGAGCTAATGGCGTCGGCATGGCCGGCCAGACTCAGGTTGTAGTCTGGGTAGTCGTTCAGGATTTTTACTATCTCGTCGAGGCGGGCGTTGGACACCGGTAACAGGCGGGCGCTGTTGAACCCGAACCGGATGGACTTGGTAGCCTTTTGCTCGGGGCTCATTTCCGGGCAGCCTTTGTTCGAAGCAGGGCCCGCGCGGTCGGGGCAACGATCTTGGTCGTCGGGCACGCCATCGCCATCGCGGTCGATCGGGCAGCCAGTGGCGTCTACTTTAGTGCCAGCAGGCGTATCAGGGCACTTATCGAGGTAGTCGGCCACGCCGTCAGCATCGGTATCAACAGGGCAGCCAGTGGCGTCTACTTTCACGCCGGCTGGGGTACCCGGACACTTATCTTGGTCGTCGGCCACGCCATCGCCGTCAGCGTCGGGGCAACCTTGCAGGGCCGCCAAGCCCTTCACATCAGGGCACTTATCCTGGTAGTCGGGCACGCCGTCGCCGTCTTTATCCAGTGGGCAGCCCGTGGGATCCACGGCCACGCCGGCGGGCGTGTCGGGGCACTTGTCCTTGCGGTCGGGCACGCCATCGCCATCCGTGTCCTTGGCTTTGCCCAAGGCCAGGGTTAGACCCACCGAATGCACGAGGAAGTCGTCGTAGCGGGTATCGGTCGGGCTGTAAATATTATCGGTACGCTCAGTAAGTGGGTAGTGGTAGGTCGATTGCACGTCAAGAAACAGTGCCGGCGAAAGGCGGAAGCGTAACAGTGCCCCTCCCATGAAGTCGGGCCGGCCAATGCCGTTGTCGAAAGCTCCCGTACCATTATTGCCTGTGCTGTGCGCCAGATAGAAGCCGCCGCCGGCCAGCAGGGCCGGCTGGATGAATGCGTCTTCCTTGAGAATGTGGCCGTTGTTAAGCTTGAGTTTTAGGGCTAAGTCTACAAACCCCGACTTTACCACAAACCCGCGGTTCTGCGCGGTGGGCTGGCTGTTGTTGGGGAAGTGGTAGATTTGGTAGTTGCCCATCAGGCCCAGGTCGAACGAGGGCGAGAGGTAGCGTGTGATGGCTGCCCCAACCCCGTAGCGCAGGTCTTGGCGGCCCAAGTTCCACCAATCGTTTCCCAATTCGCCGCGGTATTGCAGGACGCTTACGTTGCCGCCGATGGCGGTTTTGCGGTCGGCCGTTTGGGCTTGTGCCCCAAACGTAGTTCCCAGTGCTGCCGCCAACAGCGCGGCGCCGGGCACAAGGGCGTGCGAGGAAAGGTTTAGTTTCATAAGAAGAGCAAAAAAGGTGCTGGATCCCTAAATAGGAATAAGTGCCTATACTTTTATACTCCGCAAAAAGTTGTCATTTGAAGCGCAGCCAGCAGTAAAAAAGCGCCACTGGAAGCTTCGCCAGGGCTTCAACCCTCTGGACCAACACCTCGCTGGGCTTATAGCCGACCGTAATTCAATCCTAAAATCAGTACTATACCAATGACCATCAGGATAAGATAAGTTTCGACGGCCCCGGTCTGCACGTAACGCAGCAGAAAGCCGCCCCCTTGCACGGCCCTGCCGAAACCGTTAGTAATGGGATTGATGACGCCATTCTCGACAAACTTATAGAGGCCGTTGGATAGGGCCATCACCGGCCGCACGAACAAGGCGTTGTATAACTCATCGACGTAGTATTTATGGTACACCAAATTTTCGGGCGCCGAACGCGGGGCATCGTCAGCTACGGGGCGCTGGGCGCGGGCCACGTACTGCACGTACGCCAGCACAATGCCTAGCACGCCGGCGGCCACCGACAAGCCGATGAGCACCAGTTCGGTGCCGTGGGCGGGCTCCAGCGCGAAGGCGGCTGGGCTGAGGCGGCGCGAATAAGTAAAGAGCGGAGCCAGGAAATCGGCTAGGTAGTGCTTACCCAGCAGCATGGGAGCCCCCATAAAACCGCCCACGGCGGCGAGAACGGCGAGAATGATGAGCGGCAGCGTCATACTGGCCGGCGACTCGTGCAAGTGGCGCTTCTGCTCCTCGGTGCCCCTGAACTCGCCGAAAAAGGCGAGGAACAACAGGCGGAACATGTAGAACGCTGTTAAAAACGATGTGAGCAGGCCCACGGCCCACATCAACTTGCTGTGCTCGTACACGTGGCTCAGGATTTCATCCTTGGAGAAAAATCCCGAAAATGGTGGAATGCCCGAAATCGCCAGGCAGCCGATGAGAAAAGTCAGGAACGTGACCGGCAGGGCCTTGCGCAGCCCGCCCATGCGTCGCAAATCCTGTTCGTTGCTCATGGCGTGGATGACCGAGCCGGCCCCCAGGAACATCAGCGCCTTGAAAAATGCGTGGGTAAGCACGTGGAACAGCGAGGAAGAATACCCCATCACGCCCAACGCTAGGAACATATAGCCGAGTTGCGACACCGTGGAGTAAGCCAAGACTTTCTTGATGTCGTTTTGGGCAAGGCCGATGGTAGCGGCAAAAAAAGCTGTGGCTAGGCCAATAATGCCCACCACTTCGAGCGTCTGAGGAGCTAGGGTGAAAAGCACATTGGCCCGCAGCACCATATATATGCCAGCCGTGACCATAGTGGCGGCGTGGATGAGAGCCGACACCGGCGTAGGACCGGCCATGGCGTCGGGCAGCCAGGTATAGAGCGGCAATTGGGCCGATTTACCCATGGCCCCTACGAATAGCAACAGCGTGATGGCGGTGCAGATGCCCACCGTGTAGGGCCCAAACTCAAGCAGTGAGGCTTTTTGAAACACCTCGCCGTACTGTACCGAGTTGAAGGTCAAGTAAATCAGAAAAATACCTAACAGAAAGCCCAAGTCGCCGATGCGGTTGATAATGAAAGCTTTTTTGGCGGCGTTGTTGTAGGCAGTGTTGGTGTTCCAGAAGCCGATGAGTAGGTAAGAGCACAGCCCCACGCCTTCCCAACCGATGAATAGGATGACGAAGTTGGATCCCATTACGAGCACCAACATGCTGAAAATAAACAGATTCAGAAAACTAAAGAACTTACCTACGTTTTCATCGTGCGCCATGTAGCCGATGCTATAAACGTGGATGAGGAAGCCCACACCGGTCACGAGCAACAGCATCACCAAGCTAAGCTGGTCGATTTGGTAGCTGAACGGAATTTGTAGCGAACCGACGGTAATCCAATCGAACAGCTCGACGGTGTAGGCACGGTGCACAGTAGTACCTAGAATGGCCCAACCCGCCGCTGGGTGTAAAAAACTCCAGAACAGCACCAACGAGATCAGGAACGAGCCCAGTACTGTGGCGCTGCCCAGCATCCCAGCCAGCGCGGCCGGCAGTCGCTTGTTTAGTAAGCCATTCAGCAAAAAGCCTACAAAAGGCAGCAGCGGAATGAGAACGTACAGGAAAGTAGGATAAGGCGCGTTGGTGCCGGGCAGAACGGTTTCCATCGGTGAGTGAGTGAATAGGTGAACGAGTGGGCGCTTAGGTAGAGAGTGAAGCAGCAAGCTCATTAGCCACTTCACGCATTCGCTCATTCATTCCGTTACCATTTGAGCCGGCTCAGCAGGTTGACGTCGGTGGTTTGGAAATTGCGGTAAATCATGACAATGATGCCTAAGCCCACGGCTACTTCAGCCGCCGCTACAGCCATGATGAAGAACACAAAAATTTGTCCGTTGGGATCGGCCCGGTAGGCCGAGAAGGCTGTCAGCAACACATTCACTGAATTGAGCATCAGTTCAATGCACATGAAAATGATGATGGCGTTGCGCCGTGTGAGTACCCCAACAACGCCGATGGCAAACAGGGCCGTAGCGAGAAAAACGTAATACTGCAACGGAACGGTGCGGATAACTTCGGGAACGGTGGCTTCCATGAGGAGGGAATCGGGCCGGGGTCTGGCCGTATTTTGGGCAGGCAAAGGTATCCTGAAAAACCAAACCGGCCCCCGGTTAAAGTATTGCGGGCACGGGTGCGTCTGCTTGCACAACATGGAAAACCTGGCCCTTTCGCTCGCTTCTCCTCTCCTCCCGATGACGGCTTCGCAACAGGACCGGCAAATTGCCGATGCCGTGCGCCAGCAGCGGCCCCGGCTGTTGCAATTCATCCGCCGCCGCATTCCCGACGAAGCCGAGGCGGAAGATTTGCTGCAAGACGTATTTGCCGAATTGGTGGAAAGTTACCGCCTGCTCAAACCCGTGGAGCAGGCGGCGGCCTGGCTGTTTCGGGTGGCGCGCAACCGCTTCATCGACCTCTACCGCCGCCAGCGGCCGGTGTCGTTGGAAGCGGCCTTTGGGGCCGTCGAAGCGGAACCCGACGGCGAAGGCCTGTTGCTAGCCGACCTACTGCCGGCCCCCGACGACTCGCCTGAAAACCGCCTACTGCGCGAAACCCTTATGGATGCATAGCCGATGCCTTAGCAGAGTTGCCTCATAATCAGCGCCAAGTGTTTGTGTGGCACGAGCTGGACGACAAGTCGTTCCGCGAGATGGAGGCCGAAACCGGTGTACCCCTTAAAACCCTGATTTCGCGCAAGCACTACGCCGTGCTGCACCTGCGCAAGCGGCTGCGAAAGCTATACGACGAGCTATTTACCGATTAAGTTACCGGTCATCTAGTTACTGGCGATTTAGTTAGTCTTTCGGCAAGCAATACGATTAACCGCAAATCGGTAATTCGGCGAATAATAATTTTAATGCCTTGACTTTTACCCTATCATGAAACGTAAATTCTGGTTGCTGCGCGGACTTCGCTTTTTGGTTTTCGCAGCCTTATTTATTACGGCCGTAGCCTTCTTCACCCAACACCTGTGGAACTGGTTGGTGCCGGTGCTGTTTCACGGGCCTCTAATCTCGCTGGGCCAAACCTTTGGACTGCTGCTGCTGACCCGCCTGCTCTTTGGTAGCTGGGGCGGGCGGGGCGGCGGCTGGGCCCAGTACCGCCGCGCTTGGCAGCAGCGCATGGCCGACCGAATGGAACACCTCAGCCCTGAGGCCCGCGAGAAGTTTCGCGAGCAAATGCAGGCTAAGTGCAGCATGGGATGGATGCGGACCCCCAATGAAGCGTCAAAAACTTCGCAACAGCCCGCATAGCTTCATGTTCCCAAATAACTCCGGTTGCAAACGGCGTCACGTGGTGCCGTCTGCAACCGGGGTTATTGATTTTGTTTATTCATTCGTCAAATAGTGTTTGCCCGCACGTAGGCCGTTGAATAGTGCGCTAACATCCTGGGAAACGCGTAACCTAGAGCTCTACGATGCCTTGGCTGCCATCTTGCTACACTGCGTGTTGGTCATGAATTTTCGTGCGTTAGGTTAAATATCAAAACAAGGCAAAGTATATTTAGTCGGTATTTTGTTATGAGATCAGAATTTCAGTCCCTTTTATGAAAAATTGTCTCCACTTATTGTTCATTATTCTACTAATAGCAAGCGTCTCGGCTGGCTCTGCTCGGGCACAAGCCGTAACGGCTCGCAACAACCAATTACAAACCAGCCAGCCACCCCCAAGTCCACCCCCAAGTCCATCAGTAGCGGCCATTACCCAAGTCCTAACCGGCCGCGTTGAAACGGCACAGGGGCCCCTGTCCGGTGCCGTAGTGCGGCTGCCGCGCTTCAACCAAACGTGCGTGACCAACGCCGACGGCGGTTTTCTCTTCACCGTGCCCGCCGACGCCGGGCTCTTGGCCGCCGTTGTCGCTTATCCCGGGTGTGCCGATGTGAACACCACCCTTCAGCCCGGCGGTGCGCCGGCCGTGGTGCAGATGCTCCTGCCAGCACCCACAAAAGCGGGCGGGAAACAACTTAAAGCTTACATGAAAACGGCCCGTCGCGACGTGAAACGTTCGTTACGCCAACTCAAATAACGTCCGGGGCAGAGTTGCGCTTAGTTGCCTCCCTGCTTACTAGCGCCGCCTTTCACGTCGTCGTTCTGAACGGTTTTGCGCAGGCGGCTCTGCTGCCCCTGCCCGAAGCGGTATAATCCAGCCGAAAAGCGCGCTAGTAGCTGCGGTATTCGGTGCGCTCATCAAAGTACTGCGTGCCGCTACGGTACAGGAAGTTATTGCTGAAAAGGTTGCTCAGGTTTAGGGTCAGGTCGACCCGGTCTTGTAGCACGGCTTTCTTCATCGCGAACGAGGTGCATGGGTAGCCCGAGCCGCGGCCCTGGATTTCGGGAGTGGCCAGCAAGCCGGCAAAAAAAGGCCTGCACCGTGAGCTTTTTCGGAAATTTGTACGCTGTGATTAAGGCTGATGAACGCCGTGAGCCCCCAACGCCCAGCGTTCAGGCTAGGGCGTGTTCTCAATTTAGCCACAAGGTAATGGCGCGTAGTTGGACGAGGGCGGCGTAAGAATCGGCAAGTTTATCG
>JANPOR010000054.1:0-5638 GCA_031428075.1 Hymenobacter sp.
GCCGTGCACCAGTAAAAATTTACCCTTCAGGTTCTGGGCGAACTGCACGGGCGAGTTGTCGTCGTAGCCGCCAGGGTTTTCCTGGGGCGTGCGCAGGTAGCGCTCCGTGTACACGGTGTCGTAGTAGCGCCAGTTCGTGACCGGCGCCACCGAGATGCCCATCTTGAAGAGGTCCGGGTTTTTGGTCATCGCCAGGGCCGTCATGTAGCCGCCGAAGCTCCAGCCCCAGATGCCGATGCGGCTCTTGTCCACGTAGGGCAGGGCCCCCAGGTACTTCGCGCCCTCGGCCTGGTCGATGGTTTCGAATTTGCCCAGGTTGGCATACGTGGCCTTGCGGAACTCCGCCCCGCGCCCCGACGAGCCCCGGCCTTCGACCGACACGATGATGTAGCCCTTCTCAGCCAGCAGCTGGTACCACAGGTAGTCATTGAAGCTGACCCCACCACCGGCGTTGTCGAGCACCGTTTGGGTGCTGCTGCTGCCGAAGCTAGGGCCTCCGTAAACGTACATCAGCACTGGGTATTTCTTGACCGGATCAAAGTTTGAGGGCTTAATCATCCAGCCGTTCAGCTCCAGACCTTCCGACGCTTTGAAGGTGAAAAACGCGTGTGTGCCCAGGTCGTATTGCGTCAGGGTTTGGCGGAGCGCGGCATTATCTTCCAGCACCTTCACTAGCTTGCCGGTGTGGCCTTCGCGCAGGCTGGTCACCGGCGGCACGCCCACCGACGAATGCACGTTGAGGTAATAGCGCATGTCGGGGCTCATGTTCACCGCGTCGGTGCCGCGGCCGGCTTCGCCGAGGCGCGTTTTGCCCTGGCCGTTCAGGCCGATGCGGTAGAAGTGGCGCTGCAGCGCCGAGCCCTCCGTGCTGGTGAAGTACACCACGCCGGCCTTGGCGTCGAAGCCGTTGATTTCGCTGATTTCCCAGGGCCCTTTCGTTACTTGGCGCACGAGCTGGCCGCTCATGGCGTATAAGTACAGGTGCTGGTAGCCGTCCTTTTCGCTCGTGAACAGGAACTGCTTGCCGCCAGCCAAGTAGTTCAGGTCGTCGTTGATTTCGACGTAAGCTTTGTTATTGTCCGTTAGCACCACTTTGCTTTGGCCGGTGGTGGCGTCGGCGTGCAGAATTTCCAGCTTGTTCTGCAAGCGGTTGAGCCGCTGGATGCTGAGCACGTTGGGGGTCGTGGTCCACATCAGGCGCGGCAGGTACTGGTCGGGCTCAGGGCCCACGTCCATTTTGGTGGCTTTGCGGCTGGCCACGTCGTACACCGACACGCTCACGACCGAGTTTTTCTCGCCCGCCTTGGGGTATTTGAAGCGGTATTCTTTCGGGTAAAGGTCGCCCCAGAGCTGCATGTCGTACTCCGGCACCTGGCTTTCGTCGAAAGTGTAGAAGGCGATTTTACGGCTATCGGGCGACCAATGAAAGCCCTGCGCGAAGCTGAATTCTTCCTCATACACCCAGTCAGCGGCCCCGTTGATGAGCTGGTTGCGCACGCCGTTGGTGGTCACGGCCGTTTCCGCCATCGTGGCCAAATCGGTGATGAACAAGTTATTGTCGCGCACGAACGCCACCTGCCGGCCGTCGGGCGAGAACGTGGCGTAGCTCTGCTTGCCGCCGGGGCTCAGGGCCGTTAATTTCTTGGTGCCCCGGTCGAACACGTAGTAGCTGGCCCGCGACGAGTGCCGATAAATAGGCTCCACCGCCGTGTTGAACAGCACTTTTTGCTCGTCGGCGTTGAAGTCGTAGCCGTCCACGTGAACTTCCCCCAGGTCGCTGGCAGCCACCAGGATTTGTACGACGCGGCCGGTAGCCACTTCGTGCTGCACCAGGCCCGCCGGTTCCACCGCCGAGTAGTAGCGCCCGTCGTGCATCCAAGTGAAGCCCGGCACGCTAGCTGAGCGGAACGTGGGCTTAGAAAAAATGTCTTCCAGTGTGAGTGGCTGCTTCTGCTGGGCCTGAGCCGTGGGGGTGGCGATGCCGGGCAGCAACGCCGGGCCGTGGGCGGCCAGCAGCGCCGCCAGCGCGAGGAAACGAAAACGCATGAAGTGGAATAGAGGTAAAACTTGCAGCCTTGAAGGTAGGGAAAAGACGCTGTTCGGGGGCCGTTGTTGCACTACGCCCGGAGCCCCGGGCAATAAACCATTGAACGGCCCCGACCTTTGCGCCGTGATGCCTCCCCTGTTATTTGCTGATTTGCCGGTCTTGTTGAACGGCTCCCTGCTGCAAGCCCCCGCCGACCAGCGGGCCGAAGTCCGCCACCTGCTGCTCGACAGCCGGCGCGCCGGGCCGCCCGCCGGCACGCTGTTCGTGGCCCTGCGCGGCCCCAGCCACGACGGCCACCGTTACCTGCCGCAGGCCTACGCAGGGGGCGTGCGGCTGTTCCTTGTCGAAGAAAATGCTGAATTGCCCGGGGGGCTAGGGGCCTATCCCGGGGCCGGTATAGTGGCCGTGAACAACACACTGGGGGCCCTGCAAGCCGTGGCCGCGGCTCACCGGGCCGCCTTCAGCGGGCCGGTGTGGGCCATCACTGGCTCCAACGGCAAAACCATTGTGAAGGAGTGGATGGCGCAGCTGCTAGGCCCCGACGAAGTGGTGTGCCGCTCGCCGCGCTCCTACAACTCGCAGGTAGGCGTGCCGTTGAGCGTGTGGGAGTTGAACCCCGAACGGCACACGCTGGGCTTGTTCGAAGCCGGCATTTCGGAGGTGGGCGAGATGGCGCGACTGGCGGTCATCATCCAGCCCACGGAAGGCATCTTTACAAACTTGGGTACGGCTCACGACGCCGGGTTCGCCTCCGAAAACGAAAAGCTGCGCGAGAAGCTGCGGCTGTTCCAGGGCCCTCGGTTTCGGCGCCTGTACTACTGCGCCGACCACGAGCCCGTGCGCGCCGCTGTGGAAGAACTGGGCCTGCCCAGCTTCGGCTGGACGGGCCACGCCGCGCCCGGCGCGGCCGTGCGGTTCGCCCTAGCGCCCGCCGGGGAAGGGCACACCGCCGTAGAAGCCCGTACGGGTACCGAGGGCCCCTCAACGACTTTCGTGCTGCCGTTCGGCGACGAGCCATCGGTTGAAAACGCGCTACACTGCCTGGCCGTGTTGCTGGCCCGCGGTGTGGAACCGGCCGAGGCTCAGCGCCGCTTGACTCGACTGCACCCGGTGGCCATGCGCTTGGAAATGAAGCAGGGCCGCCACGGCAGTTACCTGCTCGACGATACATACAACAACGACCTGGCAGGACTGGCCCTGGCCTTGGCCGCGCTGGCCCGGCAGGCCCGCCCCGGCCGCCGCACCCTTATCCTGAGCGACGTACTCGAATCGGGCCTGGGGCCCCCCGAGCTATACGTCCGCGTGGCGGCCCTGTTACCCGCCCACGGCGTGACGCGGATCGTGGCCATCGGACAAGACATAAAGCAGTTAGCAATTAGCAGTGAACAGCTAAATAATGCTGAGCAAGCGGGAGAGGCCCAGAATCTGCTCATTGAATTTTACCCTTCCACTGAGGCCTTTCTCTCCGCCCTCGACCCGGCCGATTTTGCCCATGAAACCATTTTAGTGAAGGGCGCACGGCGCTTCGGATTCGAGCGCATCGTGGCGGTGCTTCAAGCGCAGCAGCACGGCACGGTGCTGGAAGTGAACCTCGACGCGCTGGCCTACAACCTCCAGTATTTTCGCCAACAGCTGCAACCGGGCACCAAGCTGATGGTGATGGTGAAGGCTTTCGCCTACGGTGCGGGCTCGTACGAGGTGGCTGGCTTGCTCGAATTTCAGCGGGCCGACTACTTGGCAGTGGCTTACGCCGACGAGGGCGTGGCCCTGCGCGAAGCCGGCATCGGCCTGCCCATCATGGTGATGAATCCGGCCCCCGACGCCCTCGACTCCTTACGTCGCCACCGGCTGGAGCCGGAGATCTTCTCTTTTGAGATGCTGGCCGAGTACCTGGCGGCGTTTGAAACCCCGGATGACGGTCCACTTTTCGATCCTCAGCCCCCGCTTCCCGCCGTTCACCTCAAGCTCGACACCGGCATGCGCCGCCTCGGCTTCGAGGAAGCCGACGTGCCGGCCTTGGCCGCCCTGCTGCGCGAACACCGCGGGCGCCTGCCCGTGGCCAGCCTCATGACCCACTTGGCCGCCGCCGACGATCCTGCGCACGACGAATTCACCCGTGAACAACTTGCGGCCTTCCGCCGCATGGCTGCCGTTCTCGAAGCTGCCCTGGGCCATCCCGTGCTCAAGCACGCCCTGAACTCGGCCGGCATCGTGCGCTTCCCAGGAGCGCATTTCGACATGGTGCGGTTGGGCATCGGGCTCTACGGCGTCGATGCCGCCGGGCGCGCCGCCGGGGCCCTGCACCCGGTGAGCACGCTGCGCACCACCGTCTCGCAAATCAAAAGCCTGCCCGCCGGTAGTACCGTGGGCTACGGCCGCCGGGGCGCCGCCGCCCACCCGCGTCGCATCGCTACGCTGGCCATTGGCTACGCCGACGGCTATGACCGGCGCTTCGGCAACGGCGTGGGCGCGGTGCTCATCCGGGGCCGGCCGGCGCCGCTGGTGGGCGCGGTGTGCATGGACATGTGCATGGTCGACGTGACCGAAATCCCCGGGGCCCGGGCCGGCGACGTGGCCGTGGTGTTCGGCGAAGGGCTGGCACTGCCGGCGCTGGCCGACCGCATTGGCACCATTGCCTACGAGTTGCTCACCAACGTAAGCGAGCGGGTGAAGCGGGTATTCGTGAGCGAATGAGCCACCGGAGACAAGTCCGGCGGCTCGGCCCGGCCAACTTCGGCCCGTCCGCTGCGTGTGGGCCTCCGTATTCATTCAGTTATTGCGCTTCTTTCATGTACAAGCCCTTGCTTTCCCTTGTGGCCGCCACCGTTCTGCTCGCCGGCTGCGAAACCAAAAAATCTGAAACCAAGGACACACTCGGCGATGCCACCCGTGACACGGCCGTGATGGCCCGCGACGGCCGCACCGCTGGCGACGTGGCCGGCAACGCCGCCATCGCCACCAAGGACGCCGCTGCCTCGGCCGGAGCCGCCATCGGTAATGCCTGGACGGTGACCAAGGACAAAGTCAAAGACTTAAAATTTAAAGAATTAAACCTGCCCGGCGTATCGGTGCGCGGCGACGCCGACTACAACGTGTACAGCGTGGACGAAGCCGTGCTCTTCGACACCGACAAGGTGGCCATCAAGCCTAGTGCTACCTAGGCGTTGCAGCAAATCACAGGTTCCATCGGCCAGCGTTTCAGCAAGAGCGATGTGCGAGTGATGGGCTTCGCTGACTCGCATGGCGATAAAAACTACAACAAAGATTTGAGTAAGAAGCGCGCCGACGCGGTGAAGAACTACCTCGTGGCCACCGGTAAAATCGATGCCGGGCGCGTAAGCGTGGAGCCTATGGGCGAAGCCCAGCCCGTGACTAATAATACCGCCGCCGCCGGCCGCAAGGAAAACCGCCGCGTGGAAATCGCCGTGCGCACCCATTAGCGCCGCTTAACCGTTCGCCTGTTGCCTTCCCAAGGTTTTTCAGGCGAACACCAAACCAGCGCCCGTGGGGGGGGGGGGGCGGGGGGTTTTTTAAAGGGCCCCCCGGGCCGGGGTTTTTGCACAAGACAGGGGGGGGCGGCGGGGGGGGGGG
>JANPOR010000055.1:0-1667 GCA_031428075.1 Hymenobacter sp.
CAGCGACCAGCAGCCGTTGGGCCCGGCCGGCACCTGTAGCGGCTGCTTCAGCCGGTCGGGCAACCGGCGCTTTTTGCGGCGTTTACCCAGTTGCAGGCCCAGTGTCTGGCAGAGCCGCCAGCGGCGTTTGTGGTTGACCAGTCCCCCGTTTTTGCGCAAACGGTGGTGGTCCTTCCAGAACCCCCAGCCCCGGTGGCGTTCCACCAGCGCTTGCAACGCCTCGCGCACCGGGCCGTCGGCCGCGGCCTGCTTCGCTTCCCGGCCCCCACCGCCGTAGCGGCCACGGGCCAGGCCCGTCGCCTGGCAGGCCCGGCGCTGGCTCAGCCCCTGCGCCACCAACGCGTGGGCCACCTGGCGGCGGGCGGTGGGGGCCGTTACTTTTTTCGCAACACCTATTTGATGGCGTGGTTTTCCAAGCTCAGTTCGGCGTAGCGTTGTTTTGAGCGCTGGTTTTCGGCTTCCAGGTGCTTTAATCGCGTCAACTCGCTGACTTGCAAGCCCGCATACTTGGTTTTCCAGGTGTAAAACGTGGCCTCGCTGATGTCGTGCTCGCGCACGATGTGCGCCACGGTTTGCCCGTTTTATTGCTGTTGAAGGATAGTGACAATTTGTGCTTCGCTGAATCGGCTCTTTTTCATGAAGAAGGATTGAAGGTGAGAAGATTACGTCTTTCTCTACTTTCAACTGGCCTACTTGCTGGGGAAGCTTACAGCGTTTTTGCTGCCCGATGGGTCGGTGTCGTGGTCGGGGCTGCTGCTGAACAAGTTTGCGCGGCTGATGAAGGCAGCCGATGCGCGGGTGCATTTGCCCCGGAGGGGTCTCCGGCGACTGGCCCGGTTTTAAGGACCGGCCGCACTTTGAAGTGTAGGTTAAAACGAAACGAGCGGGCCAGACGGTCCGCCCGTTTTGGTTTGCCAAAAAGTGGAGCCTGAATCGATACCGGGTGAAACGCGTTGTTAGCGGCGTTTGGCGTCCGCCACGCGGGAGGGCTGGGGAGGCGCCGAACACGACCGCGCCAACTCCGCGCGCGAACAGGCCGTGCCGGCAAAACGCTACCCGGCCATTGCGTGAACGGCCGGGTGGCTAACGACCCCACGACAGCATTTGGGGGGCCCTACCTGCAACGGGCAGCAGGGCGTATGTTTGTGCGCACTGCGCAGCTCCCAACGCAGTTCCCTTACGCTATGCCCGCCGCTGCCGAAAGCTTATCTCCGGAAAGACAACTGGAGGCCCTGCGCGAGGAAAATCGCCGGCTGCGCGCCGACCAGGTGCGGGCGCAGGCGCCGCCGGGCCAGTCGGACGACCGGGGGCAGCAGGCGCGGTTTCGGACAGTGTTCGACAACTCGCCGTTCGGGCAGCAACTCATTACCTCCGACCTGGTTATCCGGCAGGTCAACCGGGCCGTGCTGGCAATGCTCGAATACGACCGCCCGGAGGACGTGGTGGGCCACCGGATGTTAGAATTCGCCCACCCCGACCACCGCGACGACTGGCGCTTTTGGCAGGAGCGGCTGTGGGCGCACGAGCTGCCGAGCTTCACGCTGGAAACCTGCCTGGTGCGCGCCGACGGCTCCCCGCTCTGGTGCCAGGTCACGTCCATCCGCTTCCTGGACGGCGACGAGGAGCTGGGCCACACGCAGCTGGAGGACATCAGCGAGCGCAAGACG
>JANPOR010000056.1:0-2377 GCA_031428075.1 Hymenobacter sp.
TGATCCTTTGCGCCCGCCCGATCCGCACCAGTTTGCGCACCACCCACCACCAGCCGATCATCACCAGCGACGGCCCCAGATAGATGGTCAGATATTCAAGCCCGGAGCGGGCGGCATAGCCGACTGCACCGTAAAACGTCCAGGCTGTGCAATAGATCGACAGTGACAGGGTATAGACCAGCGGCGAGCGCAGGAACCCGGCGCGGCCGGCGCGGGCCCGGCCTTCGGCGGCAAAAGCCACCAGAAACAGCAGACCGACATAGGCCAGACAGACCAGAACCACCCGGTTGAAGGGCACCATCTACCCGGGTCCCTCGCGGTCGGCCCCCGCCCCCGCCTCTGCCCCCGCCTCTGCCCTTAACGAATATATTGCTGCGGCGCTGCCCGAGGTCGCGCCCACCGCGGCCCCCAAACCCGCCGTGCCGGCACCCGTGCTTCCCGAAGGCGCCTACACCGATACTCCGGTATCGCAAATGCGTAAAGTCATCGCCAAGCGCTTATCAGAAAGCCTGTTCACGGCCCCGCATTTCTATCTTACGATGGAAATCCTGATGGACAAGACCATGGAAGCCCGGGTGAAGCTCAACGAGCTGTCGCCGGTGAAACTAAGCTTTAATGACCTAGTAATCAAAGCATCGGCAATGGCTCTGCGCCAGCACCCGGTCGTCAACTCGTCGTGGCTTGGCGACAAGATTCGTCAGAATAAGCTCATCAACATCGGCGTGGCGGTGGCCGTGGACGAGGGCTTATTGGTGCCCGTGGTGCGCAACGCCGACCAGAAAGGCCTTGCGCAGATTGCCACTGAAGTGAAGGAACTGGCCGGCAAGGCCAAGGGCAAGAAGCTTCAGCCCGCCGAGTGGGAAGGCAGCACCTTTACCATCAGCAACCTAGGCATGTTCGGCATTGACGAGTTCACAGCCATCATCAACCCGCCGGACGCCTGCATCCTGGCCGTGGGTGGCATCAAGCAAACCGCCGTGGTGAAGGACGGCCAGCTCGCCGTTGGCAACATCATGAAGGTAACGCTGAGCTGCGACCACCGCGTGGTGGACGGCGCGACCGGCGCCGCTTTTCTGCAAACGCTGAAAAGCCTGCTGGAAGACCCGATGCGGATGTTGATTTGACCCCTTGACCAGCGTTGAAATTTTTATCTAACCGGGGTTTCGCAGGAGAGAATCAGTCTTTAAGGCTGATTCTCTCCTTTTTTAAGCGGTCCAAGGCAAGAGTTGGGTGGGAGTCTAATGTGGAAATAGTATACATTTATACATTATCAGTACCAAATTTCACAGGGCTCATGAAGCAACATCTACTAATTATTCCGCTGTTTCTGGCAAGCAGCGCCGCCTGGGCCCAGAGCCGCACGCTCTCGGGCCAAGTACTTGATGCGGCCGGCCGGCCCGTGATTGGGGCCACAGTAGTGGAGAAAGGCACCAACAACGGCACCGGTACCGACGCCAACGGCAGCTTCGTACTGCGGGCACGCACGGCCCAGCCCCGGCTGGTCGTCGGGGCCCTGGGCTACACGGGCCAGGAGGTGGCCGCCGAGGGTGGCGCCGTCTCCGTGCGCCTGGTTGCCAGCAGCACGGCCCTCGAAGGAGTGCAGGTGGTGGGCTCGCGCAGCCTCAACCGCTCGGTAACGGACTCGCCCTCGCCGGTCGACATCATCGACGTGCGCCAGGTGACGGCCAAAACCGGGCAGCTCGACGTAAACCAACTGCTGCAGTTCGTGGCCCCGTCCTTCAACTCGAACCGCCAGACCGGTGCCGATGGGGCCGACCACGTGGACCCCGCCACGCTGCGCGGCCTGGGCCCCGACCAAACGCTGGTGCTTGTGAACGGCAAGCGCTGGCACCAATCGTCGCTCGTGAACCTGTTCGGCTCGCGGGGCCGCGGCAACTCCGGCACCGACTTGAACACGATTCCGGCCGCTTCCATCGAACGGATTGAGATTTTGCGCGACGGGGCCTCGGCCCAGTACGGCTCCGACGCCATTGCGGGCGTCATCAACATCGTGCTCAAAACCAGCACCAAGGAACTAACCGCTAACGTGAACTACGGGGCATACCAAGCCAGGTACCGCGCCGACGACAAAAGATTCGACGGTGGCAATTTCAACGTCAACTTGAACTACGGCGTGCCGGTGGGCAAGGGCGGCTTTGTGAACGCCACCATCGACTACAACCAGCGCGAGCACACCCAGCGGGCCTACGTGCCCAACACGGAAGGCATCCAGCGCCGCGAGTACGGCGACCCCAAGGCCCTGAACACGGCGGTGTACCTCAACAGCAAGCTGCCGCTGAGCGAAAACGTGTACGCTTACGTGTTCGGTGGCATCAACGTGCGCCGGGGCGATGCCTACGCCTACACCCGGTTTCCG
>JANPOR010000057.1:0-8760 GCA_031428075.1 Hymenobacter sp.
CTTGTTTCCGCTTAAGGGCAGCTCGGCCGTGGCCGGCACGGCCCTGGACGACAAGCTGTTCGGCAACTACCTGCTCGTTGCGGGCCAGCCCCGCTCGGTCGACATCAAGCCCATTTTCCACACCGGTGTGCCCAACCTCCCCCCCTACCAGCTCGCCACCGGCAAGCCGAAGGGCAACCCGCTGGCCGCTGGCAAGCCGTTCGTTAACAACTTCCTGCCGTTGACGGCCGCGGGCCGCACCAACCCCGGCGGCGACATGCTGCGCCTGAACATGGCCGTGCCTGCCACCCCGCGCACCGTCAATGGGAAGCCCAACCCGGAGTTTAGCAACCAGGGCCTGCTGGCCGCTGCTGCGCTCGGCCTGACCAGCCCGCGCTACAGCAACAACACAAGACTGGAATTTATCCCCAATATGGACGGCTTCCCCAACGGACGCCGCCTAGAGGACGCCGTCGACCCAAGTGAGCTAAAGGCCGTGGGCGGCGTAGTACTGGCCGCCATCGGCTTGTGGTACGACGACTACACCCCCGCCAGCACCTCGCCCGTAACGCTCCGCTTGCAGGGCGTACTGAGTTTCACGACTGGTGTAGAGAAGAACGATACCACCATCCGGGCTGACTTTCCCTTCGTGCAGACGCCGTGGATTGGCACGGGCTCGGCCAGTGGGCCGACCAACACCCTGATAATTCCGGACCTGACCGTGAGCACGGCCATGCCGGTGGAAGCCGGCACGTATAACAACGTCACCATCACCGGCACGGGCGCGGCTTCGTTCAACGGCCCCGTCCAAGTGAATGGTAAACTGACCGTGATGAAAGGCGGGGTACTGAACACCCGCGGGGTGCTGGCCACCAGCTGCCTGCCCATCACCGGCCCTGGTAGCTTTGTGCTGGAAGCCGGGGCCACGCTGGGTGTTTGTAACTCCGACGGCATTGCTGCCACCGGGGCCACGGGGGCCATCCAGCTCAGCGGGTCGCGCACGTATTCCAACGATGCCAGCTACGTGTACAACGGCTCGGATGCCCAGACCACCGGCGCGGGCTTGCCCAGCCAAGTGCGCAGCCTGACCGTGAACAACAGCGCAGGACTTACGCTCAACAACGGGGGCCTGAGCATCGCCCAAATGTTGACCTTGACCAACGGCAACCTTAACACGAGTAGCCGTCAGATTCTGACGCTGCTCTCGACGCCCAAGGCTGGCACGGCCTTGGTGGTAAACACCAACGGCGCTGTGAACGGCCCGGCCACTATGCAGCGCGCCATCGACCCGACTTTCAACGACGGTCCGGGCTACCGCCACTACAGCTCGCCGATGAGCAACGCCACGCTCAACGACTTGGGCACCAACACGCCAAGCTTCCAACCAATTTTCAACCAAGCCTACAACTCGGCGGGCCCCAACAGCGGCAGCGTCACGCCTTTCCCGAACGTATTTGCTTACGAGCAGACCCGCGTGACGGATCCCACCAACTCGGTGGCGGCGTTTAACCAGGGCTTCGTGGTTCCGGCGGGCAGCGACCCGATGATGGTGATGAACGGCTACTCCGTGAACATCGGAGCCAACGCCGTGGTGGACCTAACGGGCACCTTCAACAACGGGTCCGTTTCCCGCACTCTCACCCGCGGTACGCTGCCGCAGAGCGGCTGGCAGCTGCTGGGCAACCCCTACCCGTCGCCGCTGGATTTCAGCCAGGTGGCTGGTGTTTCGCGCACCAATGTGGATGACGCCGTGTACGTGTACCAGAGCACGGGCCAATACGTGGGCAGCTACCGCAGCTACGTGAACGGCGTGGGCAACCCGTTGGTGGCGTCCATGCAGGGCTTCTTCACCCGGGTGAGCACCGGGCAAACCTCGGGCACCCTCGCCCTCAACAACGCGGCCCGGGTGACGAGCTTCGATACGGCCCCCAGCTTCAACCGGGGCACAACCGAAAACCGGCCCTTGGTAGACTTGCAACTGAAAGGGGCCCCCCTCCTACTCGCCGACGAAACATACGTGTACTTCGAGAAAGGAGCGACGGCCGGTTTTGACTCCCACTACGATGCCTACAAACTACCCAGCTCTTCGGGCTTGGGCGTGAGCAGCATAGCGGGCGGTGACGAGCTGTCGGTGAACGGCCTGCCGCTCCTAACCGGGCCTACGGCATCGGTCACGGTGCCGCTGAATGTGAAGGTGCCCTCCAAGGGCACTTATACCCTGAATGCCGCCTCCGTCGTCAACTTCGCCGCTGGCACGCAGGTGTTGCTGCTCGATGCTCAGACCGGGGCCCGCATCAACCTGTCGCAACAGGCCCAGTACAGTTTCACGGCAGCTACTACTTCGATGCCGGGCCGCTTCAGCCTATCCTTTGGGCCGGCCGGCGTACTGGCCACCAACAACGCGGCACTGGCCCAGCAGGTGCAGCTGTATCCGAACCCGGCGCACGGAAGCTTTACGCTGCTGATGCCCGCCATGATGAGCCGCTTGCCCGTCACGGCTACGCTCTACAACCAACTCGGGCAGGTCGTGTCGCAGCGGACGCTGCCGATGACGGCTGCCGGCGCCACGGCCCAGTTCGACGTGTCGCAGCTTGCCCTCGGCGTGTACTCGCTGCAACTGGTATCGGGCGATACTAAAGTGGTGAAACGCATAGTAGTTGAAAAATAAAACGCGTGGTTTCGCAGCCCAGGCCAGGTTTTCGGCCTGGGCTGTCACCGCCACCATTTGGCAAGTTCCCCCCCCAAAACCTCCTTTAGTTTTTCTCCAAATGAAAAATCATACCATCGCAGTCGTCCTGTTCAGCACCGCAGCATGCGTATTGCTCGGCTCCCTAACCGCCTTGGCCCAGCCCGGCTCTGGGGGCCCCTCACCCACGGCAGTTCCCATCGACGGGGGCGCGTCTTTGCTACTGGCCGGTGGCGTGGCCCTCGGCCTGAAAAAACTCCGCGAGCGTCGCCGCGCCCGTCAATCGAACCAATAGCTTAGTTTAGCAACGCGCCCCGCCAATCGGTGTGGCGCGTTGCAAATAGGGCCACACCGGCTACTTTGACCAAGACTAGGGTAACTGCAAGCCCATAAATTGCCCGCACACAGGCTAGTCGCACTTCAACTAGCGGTACGGCCGAAGCCGCTAACGCGATTTGACCTTACTGCGGTTCATAGCTTTTCCAGCATTTTTATGCGTACTCGTTTCTTTTCGCTAACGCATCCCTACTCCCGGTTTCTACTGATTGGGGCTGGAACAGCTTTGCTATGGTGGCTTGTCTACGAGCAGTTTATCGGGCCCGATGGCCGCCTCGACGCGGCGCTCTCCGTGAACGTGGCCCGGGGTGCGGCGTGGGGGCTGCGAGCAGTAGGCTTCGCCGCGGCGACGGCCGCTGGGGGCCCCACGGTCGTGACCATGGCCGGGCAGCCGGCGGTGTCGGTCGGCGCCGCCTGCAACGGCTTGGTATTGTACGCGCTGTTTGCCGGATTTGTGTTGGCGTACCCGGGCAGCATCCGACGCAAGACGTGGTTCATCCCCCTCGGAATCGGGGTCGTGTACTTGCTCAACGTGGCGCGCGTGGCCGCCTTGGCCCTCAACCACACCTACTCGTACCACACCTTGGATTTCAACCACCACTACACGTTTACGTTCGTGGCCTACGCTGCCATTCTCAGCCTTTGGCTGTGGTGGGTGCAATTGGGCACGGACGCCAGCATTTCTTATGAGTCCGAACCCGTCCTGTGAGGCAGTCCTTCCCGCGAAGCCACTAGCGCGTTGGTACCGGCGGGCGGCGCTGGTTGGGCTGGGGTTACTTTTATTCCTAATGGGGCAGTTCGACGACTCCATCTACGCAGGGCTCACGCGGGGCTGGCGGGCGGTACTTTCTCTTGTGGGCCGGCCCGAATGGACCACTACCAGCTCCACCCCGGGCATCAGCGTGCATAGTTGGCCCGTGGCTACGAGCTATCGCCTCCTCTACTTCGGTCTTACCATCTTGACGCTGCACGTGCTCCTGCACGGGCGGGCCACCCGGTGGATTGCCATCGGCTACGGGGCCCTGCTGGCGGCCTGCCTGTTGCTGCTGTTAGGAGGCCACGTAGCCCGGCTGCCTTGGCTAACTGAGCACGTTCACTCGCTGCTGAACACCGTCTGCTCCCTGCAGGCCTTGATGGTGATCTATGCATCAGCAGCCCTCGGCTTGCGGCCGGCCGGCCGCTTAAGGCCCCGCGAGCAATAAGTAAATTGGTCTTGGCTGCCGCTCGTGCGCGGGTGCTCTTCGCGCTTGTTGGAACAAATTATCGCTCCAAAGCTCGTCTTCTAGACGGTTGTATTTAATACAGTGCCGTGGCGTTGGGCCGCGGCGGGCAACCGCCAGCGCAACCTTAAATAGCGCAGAACAGTGTGTTTTTCACTTAAAGCAACATTTATTGACTGAACCGTTTTGTCTTACCAGCTCGCGTGTTCCAGCCGGGCCCCCGCGCCGCAGTCCGTTGAAGACATTCAGGATCTGCTCCAGTAGTCCCGCTCCTACAACTACAGCCATGGCATTAGGGGGGTGCTGCTTTACAGCGACCCAGCGTTTTTTCAAGTCTTGGAGGATAAGGAGCGGAGAGTACACCAGTTGCTGGCCCACGTAGCGCGCGGCCCCCGCAACTACCGGTTGCGGATACTGGCCGAGGGCCCTACCGATGAGTGCCTGTTCACCGAGTGGCCCATGAACTTTACAAGCGTTGTGACGCCCGGCCTCGATTTCCTGGCTAGCTATATCGGCGCTCGTGATTATCGTTTCCTACAACCGCGAGCCTTCGGACTGGCCCCCGAGCTGCTGGGATTGCTCCAAGGCGTGATGGACGAGTACCCCATGTGGCCGCACTTTTTCGAATTATCCCGCACGGCGGTAGCGCTGGGGGAAGAAGCACAAACGGACCCGTCCGAATAATACAGCTAAAATAGCTCAATCCGGCGCCAATTAAAATATAAGAACCAAGACGCGCCGCTTTGCCGGCGTTTATTTTTTCCAGTCAACCCCGGTTAGTAGTCGGCGAACAAATGGGTTACCAATTCTTTGATGTCGGCGCAACGAGCCAGGCCCCCAGTTACGCGTCGGAATTGTTTTCCTCTTCGTAAGCTAAGCCTGCCAGGCTACCGCGCCGGTGGTGTCGGCATCGTCGCCGAGGTTGACGGCGGCCAGCACGGTGGCCGCGTAGGCGCCGTGGTTGAGCAAGTACCAAAGGGCGGCGCGAGCGGCAGAAGGAAGTACCGTTGCCATAGGGCATAAAAATTAATTGGGAAGGGACGTCAGTTTTAGGTCCTACATGGCCACTTGGCTCGCCGCAAACTGCCTTAAGGCTTTAGCCCGCGCAGCAACTAAGCCACGGGCGTACTTAGAGCGGTTCTCAGGATAGTGTATAGTATCGGGCTTACTTTTCAGCGTGAGAGCCTATTCTCTTGACTTGCGCGAACGTGTCGCAGTGGCCTGTGACCAGCCCGGGCGCACGGTAGGCGCGGTGGCGGCCCAGCTCAGCGTGTCGGTTTCGTTTGTGGCCACGCTCTTGCAGCGCCAGCGCACGCGTAGTTCACTGGCTGCGCTGCCCCACCGAGCGGGCCGGCCCCGTACCTGGACGCCCACGCGCGGGCCCAACCAGTGGCCTGTGTAAGCCAGCAGCCCGATGCGACGCTTGCTGAGTTGTGCGTCTGGCTAACAGCGGGGGGCGGCCCCGGCGTGAGCCGGGCCACGCTGGGGCGGGCGGTGCTGGGACTGGACCGGCGACGAAAAAAAGGGCCTACGCCGCCGGACGCGACACCGACCGCGTAAGGGCGTTGCGGGCGGCCTTTGTCGGAGCGGGGCAAATCGAGGATTTTACCTGTTTCGAATTCTTGGACGAAATGCGTACGGCGCATTTGGGCCCAGCACCAACTGGACGTACTGTCGCTGCTGCGCCCGCGCCAAAGGCGGGCAGCGCGCCCCCCACCCTGCACGGCGAACCGGACGGCTGTAACCACCCTGACCCCGCGGGCCTGCAAGCGGCGATGATCGTGAGAGGGGCCGTTAACGGTAACGGGTTTGCCGCTTACCTCGACCAGGTGCTCGGCCCCACGCCGGTACCCGGCGACGTGGTCATACTCGACCACCTGCCGGCTCACAAAGTGGCTGAGCTAACCGAATCGATGGAAGCCCGCAGCGCCCGCCTGCGCTACCTGCCACCCCACTTGCCCGATTTCAACCTTATTGAACCGGCCTTCAGCAAGCTCAGAACCTGGCTGCGTACGGCCCAGGCCCGCTCCCGCGAAGCCCTCAAAGCCGTCAGCCAGACCGCCACAAACTGGATAACCGAGCACGACGCAAGAAATTGGGTCGACCACTGCGGCTACTATATACACTATCCTGAGAACCGCTCTAAGCGCAAGTTTATATGGAGCAAAGCAATGATTTTGAAGGCTAAACTGAATATAAGTTGAGCATCTACCCGGCTACCAAACGATTTTATTTCTGCTTCCGCAAACCTACATGCGTCATTTGCTGTAACTTTGACGGTGGTCCAAAGCAGGATGATTTCGGTATTTCACTCAATTTATGACGTCTGAATATCCATCCTTCCAGCTTTCCTGACGTGTTTTTGAGCCGACTTGATCAACAAACGAAAGGTCCGATATCATCCCGCTTTGGACCACTACCTGCTGTAACTTTATTTAATTACCATTTCATCACTTTCTATCAACATGGCAGAAGACCATAATTTGACCAACCAGAACGGCACCGCTGCAGACGGCACGGGTACCGCTGTGAACGGCGTAGGCAGTTCGCACGACCCGCGCACTGCCCCCGACGAAAACGCCCAAACCCTGACCACCCGCCAGGGCCACCCCGTTTCGAATAACCAGAACTTGCGCACCGTGGGCAGCCGCGGTCCGGCCACGCTGGAGAACTACCAGTTTATTGAGAAAATCAGCCACTTCGACCGGGAGCGCATTCCCGAGCGTGTGGTCCACGCCCGCGGGGCGGGGGCCCATGGCGTGTTCGAAGCCTACGGCACGGTGGGCGGCGAGCCAATTGCTAAGTACACGCGCGCCAAGTTGTTTAACACCGAGGGTAAAGAGACGCCGACGTTCGTGCGCTTCTCCACGGTGGGCCACGGCGGCCACTCGCCCGAAACGTTGCGCGACCCGCGCGGCTTCGCGGTGAAATTTTACACCGAGGACGGCAACTGGGACCTGGTAGGTAACAACCTGAAGGTGTTCTTCATCCGCGACGCCATGAAGTTCCCGGACCTCATCCACTCGCAGAAGCCCGACCCGGTGTTCAACCGCCAGACCGGCCAGCGCATCTTCGACTTCATCGCCAACACGCCGGAGGCCATGCACATGGTGTCCTTCCTGTTCTCGCCCTGGGGCATCCCGGCCAACTACCGCCAGATGCAGGGCTCAGGCGTGAACACCTACAAGTGGGTGAACGCCGCCGGCGAAGCCGTACTGGTTAAATACCACTGGGAGCCGCAGCAGGGCGTGAAAAACCTGACCCAGGCCGAAGCCGAAGTCATCCAGGCCAAAAACTTCAACCACGCCACCCAAGACCTGTTCGACAACATCAAGAAGGGCAATTTCCCAAAGTGGGAGTTGCGCGTGCAAATTATGTCGGACGACGAGCACCCGGAGCTAGACTTCGACCCGCTCGACGACACCAAAATCTGGCCCGAGGATAAATTTCCGCACCTGCCCGTGGGCATGATGACGCTGAACAAGAACCCCGAGAACTACTTCGCGGAGGTAGAGCAGGTAGCCTTCGGGACGGGCGTGCTCGTGGACGGCCTCGATTTCTCGGATGATAAGATGCTGCAAGGCCGCACCTTCTCGTATTCCGACACACAGCGTTACCGCGTAGGGCCCAACTACTTGCAGCTGCCCATCAACGCGCCCAAAAAGCACGTGGCCACCAATCAGCGCGATGGCCAGATGACCTACCATGTGGACGTTGCCCCCGGCCAAAACCTACACGTGAACTACGAGCCCAGCAGCCTCAACGGCTTAAAGGAGTCGCCCTCGCAGGGCCCCGACCACACGCCGACTTACAGTGCCAAGCCAGTGCGCCAAACCCTCGAACGCACCAACAACTTCGGCCAGGCCGGTGACCGGTACCGCCAGCACGAACACTGGGAACGCAACGAGCTGGTCAACAATATGATCGGGGCCCTCTCCGACGCCGACAAGGTCATCCAGAACAAGATGATTGAGAACTGCACCCAGTGCGACGCCGATTGGGGCCGCCGCTTGGCTGAAGGCCTGAAAATGGCTGCCAAGAGCCAAAGTGGAAACGCCCAGGCCAACGAAAGCCTGGCAACCGAAGCCGTGCATCAGGCAGAGGAAATGGCCCACGACGCCAAGCCCTATTAACTTGCCGCCGGTCGCTTCGCGGTGACCGAACAAAAGACGCCGCCTTGGCAATAGGGCGGCGTCTTTTTATATGGTTACTTTAATCGCCCCGGCTCACCCGCAGTTATGGGCCGGGAGCCGCTGAGAGCCTGTTAGAAAACACAAGTAATTGACAGACATAAAGAAATTAGCCCGGTTTTTTCCTTTTCCTCATCCGACCAAAGCTGTACGAAACGGACCTGACGGATCCCTAGTGGCAAGACGTGCAAGAAATTCTGCCGGACATGCGCCGCCGCAAGTATTCGCTGCGCCTGATTGCCAACGCCTTGCTCTGCTGGACCAAGAGCGACTGTCAGTGGCGGCGCTCTTACCGCGTGAGTTTCCGGCCTACCCGCCGGTCTACTACTATTTCCGCCGCTGGCAAGCC
>JANPOR010000058.1:0-6359 GCA_031428075.1 Hymenobacter sp.
GGCGAGCCTTTCGTGCGGCGCGACCTAGTGCCTTTTATGGAACGCCTGGCCCAACTGCCCGGCATCGACGACATCAGCCTCACCACCAACGGCGTGCTTACGGCCCCCCACGTGCCGGCCCTGGCCCGCCTGGGCGTGAAAGCCGTGAACCTCAGCCTCGACACGCTAGACCGGCAGCGGTTTTTCGACATCACCCGGCGCGACGAGCTGCCGCGGGTAATGGAAACGTTTAACGCCTTGCTGGATGCGGGAATACAGGTGAAAATAAACGTCGTGGTGATGGACGGCCGCAACATCGACGATTTGGTGCCGCTGGCCAATCTCAGCCGCGACCTGCCGGTCAATGTGCGCTTCATCGAGGAAATGCCCTTCAACGGCGGCAGCCACGCGGCCGGGGCAGCGTCGCTGCCCTGGCACCACGGCCGCATCCGCCAGCACCTGGAGGCGCACTTCGGGGCCTTCGCGCCGGTGGCCACGGCGGCTGGGGCTACGGCCTCGGAGTACCGCATTGCCGGGCACCAGGGCACGGTGGGCATCATCGCGGCGTATTCGCGCACCTTCTGCGGCACCTGCAACCGCTTGCGTCTCACCGCCGAAGGCGGGCTCAAAACTTGCCTCTACGACCAAGGCGTGCTCGACGTGCGGGCCCTGCTGCGCGGCGGCGCGGCTGATGCAGAAATCGTGGGGGCCCTCGCCAACGCCTTCCGCTACCGCGCCGCCAACGGCTTCGAGGCCGAGCGTCAGCGGCCCCTGCACCAGCTCAGCTTCGAGAGCATGGCCACGATTGGCGGCTGAAAAACATTCGTAAACACCACCGCTCAAACCAAGCCGAAAGACAATTCCCGCCGTCGTTTCAGATTGGAAGGCCTTCGGTAGTAACTTGCCCGGGCTCCGAGCACGAATTTCGGGCGGCAGCGGTGCGCATATGATGGCTTTGGATTCTTCCGTTACAGCGGCCCGAGTGGCCCGCAAAAAACACCGTGCGGCGGTAGGGGCCCTGTTTTTTTTGCTGGGACTGTGCTTCGCGACCTGGGCCTCGCGCATCCCGAGCGTGCAGCAGCGCATGGGCGTGTCCGACAGTCAATTGGGTCTAGTTTTGTTTGCCATTCCAGCGGGTCAGTTGCTGTCGTTGCCGCTCGCGGGGTGGCTGGTGGCCAAGCAGGGGAGTCGCAAAGTGGTGCTGGCGGGTGTGCTGCTCTACGCCGGGGCCCTCGTGGGGCTGGGCTGGGCGGCCAACCTCTACCAGCTGGTGCCGCTGCTGATGGTGTTCGGCATCGGTGGAAACCTTACCAATATTTCTGTCAATACCCAGGCAGTCAATGTGGAGCGCCTCTATGCCAAGCCCATCATGGCCTCGTTCCACGGGCTCTGGAGCCTGGCGGGGTTTGCGGGGGCCGCCACTGGTACGGTGATGCTGGGGATGCGGGTGCCGCCGGGCCTGCACTTCGTACTCATCGCGCTCCTCATCGTGGCGGGGCTGGTAGCGAGCGCGGGACATGTGGTGCGCCACGACAGCGGCGTTGACCCCGACCAGCCGGCTTTTGTCCGGCCCGACCGCGCGCTGCTGGGCCTGGGCGCCATCGCTTTCTGCGCCCTCATCTGCGAGGGGGCCATGTTCGATTGGAGCGGGGTGTATTTCAAAAAGGTGCTGCAAGTCGACAAAAACTGGGTGGGCGCTGGCTACACGGCTTTCATGAGCACGATGGCCCTGGGCCGCTTCGGGGCCGACGCACTGGCTGCCCGCTTTGGACCCAAGCGCGTCATCCAGGGCAGCGGGCTGCTCACGGCCGCGGGCTTGGCCCTGGCGGTGGCCTTCCCCATCCTACCGGCGGCGCTGCTGGGCTTTTTGCTGGTGGGTTTTGGCACGTCGTCGGTGGTGCCGCTGGTATACAGCGCTGCGGGGCGTTCCCAAACCATGTCGGCGGGCATGGCCCTGGCGGCGGTGTCTACCCTCGGGTTCGTGGGTTTTTTGCTGGGCCCCCCGGTCATCGGCCTCATCGCCGGGGCCACCAGCCTGCGCGTGTCGCTGGCCCTGATTGCCGTTATGGGCCTGTGCGTGTCGGCCGTGGCCAGCAGAGTGTCAATCAGCAGTTAACAGTGCGCCAATAGAACGTCCTACCAATACATGAGCATGGCGTTCTGAGTGGGGAACCGCTTACCAATAACTGACAAAGGACCTTACCGATGCCCCCTCAGCCAAGCGGTGGCTTCCTTATACGAAGGGGCCGTGCGGTCGCCGCCGGCCACCACCATCTTGAAGTAACGCTTGGCGTTGGGCAGGTCGGAGCTGTCCTCGGCCAGCTTGGCCAAGTTGAAGGCTGCTCCCTGGTAGTACCCGCCGCTGGTGTTGGCCAGCGCCTCCGAAAACACGATGCAGCGCTGGTAGTAATCGCTGGCTTCGGCGGGTTTGCGGTGGCGGTATTGCATCAGAAAGCCCATGAAGTAAGTGGCATAGCGCCCGCAGTAGCCTTCGTAGCCCGGCATGCCCAGGTTGAGCTTGCGCAGGATGGATTCGCTGGTTTGCTCGCACGCTGCCCAGTCGCCCTCGCGGAAGCAGAGCATGGCGTAGTTGCGCTCGAAGTAGCTGTTGTCGGGGAAATCGGTCACCAGCTGGCGAGCTACGGCCAGGGCCGCCGTTTCCTCGTGCTCGCGCTCGCTGCTGAGGATGCGCATCAGGAAAAACCGGGCTTCCGTGGCTGTGTAGAAGCCGGTGCTGCCCACCGTGCGCAGTTGCTGGATGCCGGTTTGGGTGTTGCCTTTCGGAAAGAAAAAGAGTACCGGGCGCAGCCACGGGTACTCATTGCTAATCCAGACGGCGTAGTAATTGAACAGGCCCTGGCCGAAGAGAAACTCTGGGCTTAAGCCGTTGGCTTCGCGGCTCTTGTCGAGGTAATCAAGCGAGCGTTTGCTGCTGACGGTGGCCTTGCGCCAGTCGTGGCGCTCGGCGTGCAGGCGGGCATCGAAGGCGTAGGCCGCCGACAGAAAAAAGCACGCTTCATAGTTATGCTGGTCAGCGTCGTACATGCGCTTGGCCTTCACCACGGCCGTGTCCATGTAGGCGTAGAAGGTGTGGTCGTACTGGGTGGTACCCATGTTGGTGGGTAGGATTTTCCACCACGTGCTCAGGCCCAGCAGGAAGTAGGCCATGGGGTGCTCGGGGTAGCGTCGGCGCAACGAGCGAAACTGCCGGTCGGCCCGGTCGAACTTGAAGTTGTAGAGGTTGCGCACGGCCCCGTCCAGCTCCTGCTGCACGTCCCGGTTCAGCAGCAGCCAGCCTTTGGTGTCGATGGCCTGCGGGGCTACCTCCACATCGGTCAGTTCGACCGGCTGGATGCTGGCCAGTCCCATCGAACTGGCCGTCTGGGCCGCGGCCGAAAAAACCGGTAGTAGCAGCGCCAGCGCCAGCAGTGCGCAGCGGCTCCTTGCTAAGAATTGAACAATATTCATAAAATACGTGTATAAAGAATTATTCAAGCCTTTTAAACTAGTTACGCGCCTAAATGTAAGATTTTAGGTTGATTAACGTCGCATATACTTGAGGTGCGGACCGGCTATTTTCTTGAAAATATTCTAAAATTATTCTTGGCCTGCCCGGAAATAGCCGGCGAGCCGATGGCACCGCAGCATAGTTCTCTTAGTTGCTTGACCGCGGTTCCGCTGCAACCGCCGGGCCGGCTGGCCAGTACACAGGCGCACGCCGTTTTATCTCCGCCCGTCTTGACCGAAACCCTCACCCACCGCCAGAAGATGCTCACCTTTGGCGGTATCCTGCTCGCTATGTTCTTGGGGGCCCTCGACCAGACGATTGTTTCGACGGCCTTGCCGCGCATCATCGCCGATTTACACGGGCTCGACCGCTTCACTTGGGTGGCCACGGCCTACTTGGTGGCCAGCACGGCGCTGGTTCCCATCTACGGCAAGCTGGCCGACATGTACTCGCGCCGCACCATCGAGGTGGTGGCCGTGAGCGTGTTTCTGCTGGGCTCGGGGCTGTGCGGGCTGGCCGGCGAGTTCGGGGCCCTGCCGCTGCTCGGCGACGGTATGAACCAACTCGTGGTGTTCCGGGCGGTGCAGGGGCTGGGCGGCGCGGGGCTGTTTGCCATGGCGTTCATCATTATCGCCGACCTGTTTCCGCCCGCTGAGCGGGGGCGCTACCAGGGTTTCACGGGGGCCGTATTCGGCACGTCGTCGGTGCTGGGGCCCCTGCTGGGTGGGTTCCTGACCGACCGTGGCACCGGCCTGATTCCGGGCGTGGCGGGTTGGCGGCTGGTATTTTACGTGAATTTGCCGCTGGGCTTGGTGGCGCTCTGGTTTATCCTCACCCAGATGCCGCCCCTGCGCCCGCGCACCGAGCCCAAGGCGTTCGATTACCTCTCGGCTGTGCTGCTGATGGCTGGATTGGCCCCCCTCGTGGTGGCTCTGCAACTCAACAAAGCCCAGCACGGGTGGACGTCGCCGCTCACGCTGGGGCTACTGGGCGGAGCCGCCGGGGCCCTGGCCCTGTTCGTAGTGCGCAGCCTGCGCCACGAAAATCCCATCCTCAATTTCGGCCTGTTCAAAAATAAGGTGTTCCGCACGGCCAACGCGGCCCTGTTCCTGCTCGGCGGAGCCTTTTTGGGCGTCATTATCTTCGAGCCCTTGTTCATGGTGAACGTGCTGGGCGAGTCGGCCACCCGCGCCGGGGCCAGCCTCATCCCGCTCTCGCTGGGGGTGGTCACGGGGTCGCTGCTGGCGGGCCAAATGGTGTCGCGCTTCGGCCACTACAAGTACTGGATGCTCGCAGGCCTCACGCTGCTGCTCGGGGGCCTCTCGTTGTTGGCCACCATGCCGCCCACAGTGTCTTACACGCAAGTGCTCATTTACTTAGCGGTGTGTGGCATGGGGCTGGGTCCCACCATGCCCCTCTACACTCTGGCCGTGCAAAACGCCACCGAGCCCCGCTTGATGGGCCAGGCTACTTCGGCCAGCCAATTTTTCCGGCAGATTGGCGGGGCCATCGCCGCTTCGCTGCTGGGCACGGTGCTCACCCTTACGCTGGCCCAAAGCCTGCCTGCCGCGGCGGCACCGGCGACCCATCGCCCTACAACTGCCGAGGCCCCCCCGGCGCTGCCGTCGGTCGCGGCACGGCCCGATCCTGCCGTGCAGGCAGCATTTTCCAAGGCTATTTCGCGGGTTTACTTTTTTAATATTTTTCTGGTCGTGGGCGGATTGGTCATGACACTGTTCATTCCTGAGCTGCCGCTCCGTAAGAGTAATGACGGGCCGTCAGCGCGGAAAAGCTTAGGTGTATAGTCCCAGGATGTAGTGGGGTAGTCTTTACGACTGAACTTCGTTAGTACTTATGGGACAAGTGCTTCACGGCAGCGCCCGGACAACGCCGGCAGTACGGCACCTTATCCACCAAAGTCCGGAAAGCTTACAAAGCCTAGCCACCCGCCACGGGGTCAACCCCCAAAACGGTGGCTAAGTGGCGTAAGCGCGCCACCACGGCCGACGCCCCGATGGGCCCCAAACCCGTCTCGACGGTGCTCACGGCCGAGGCAGACGCCACGGCCGTGGTCTTCCGCCAACACACCCTGTTGCCCCTGGATGATTGCCTCTACGCCTTGCAGGAGATAATTCCGCCCCTTTCCCGCTCGGCCCTGCACCGCCTGTTCCAGCGCCATGGCACCCGCCGCTTGCCGGCCCCCGCGCCCGCATGGAAGAGAAAGAAGTTCAAGGACTACCCCATGGGCTACCTGCACGTTGATTTCGCCGAAGTCCACACCGAAGAAGGGCGCGTCTATCCCTTTGTATCCATCGACCGCACCAGCCAGTTGGCTTTCGCCGGGTTGCAGCCGCGTGCCACGAAAATACTGGCGGCCGATTTTCTGCGCCGGGTGTTGGCCGCTATCCCCCACAAGGCACCCAAAGTATTGACCGACAACGGTACTCAGTTTGGCAACATGCCCCACCAGGTCTACGCCTGGCGGGACATTTTTGACCGTGTGTGCGACGAACACGGCACTGAACACCGTTTCACCAAGCCGGCCCACCCCTGGCCAACGGACAAGTCGAGCGCTTCAACCGCACGCTCAAAGGGGCCACCATGCAGCGCTATCATTACTAGACCACGACCCAACTCAACGACCATGTGCAAGTCTTTTTGCTGGCCTCCAACCACGGCAAACGACTCAAGCGCCTGTGGGGTAAAACCCCGCACGAGTTTGTCTGCCAGCAGTGGCACCTCAATCCTACTGTCTTTATCCGTGACTCCACCCACCTCACCCTGGGACCAGACAGACTGTACACCTAGGTGAAAGTACTAGCAGTTTCAACTGTTCGGAAGCGGTACAGTTCGGATTTGTTTGTGCGCGATC
>JANPOR010000059.1:0-25930 GCA_031428075.1 Hymenobacter sp.
CCGCCTTGTCCTGCACCAATTCCTGCAAAATCGTGTCGGCGCATTCTTCGCCAATGACCATCATCGGGACGTTGCTGTTGCTGTTGATGATGAGTACGATTGGGGCATCCGCGGCGCGCGGCCCGACGCTTGCTAGCGAAGCCACTACAGCCGCAGGAATTTCTGGCTTTGATAGGCCCCCTGTTCGTTTTGCCAGCGGAAGATGTAGAACCCGGGCGGCAAGTCCGTCACGTCGAAGGTGAGCAGGTTGAGGCCAGGCAACGCGGCGGCGGCAGCCAGCTTGTAGCGCCGGCCCAGCTCGTCGTAAATGCTGTACACCAGCGGCGCGTTGCTCCCGGCCAGGTACTGAAAGTTGAGCTGGGGCCCCGGGGCCGGGTTGGGAAATAGCGCGGCCAGGGGGGCCGCATCAGGGGCTACGGCCAAGGGCGCGGCGTAGTCGCGGGTACCGTCGGAGCGCACCACGCCCAAGCGGTAATACACCAGATGCACGGGCGCTTGGGCGTCGGCCACTTGGTAGGCCGTGCCTGGGGGCCCCAGCGCCACGGCGGCCACGCGCTGCCAGCCAGCGCTAGCCGCCGCCGTGTCGAGCCCCGTGCTGCGCTCCACCACGAAGCCTGTTAGGAAGCAATCGTTTTGAGTGGCCCAGCGCAGCACGGGCCTGGCCCCGACTTCTACAGCGGCCGTGAAAGCAGTGAGCGGGGCCGGCAGCATGGCCGGACCGCCGCAGCCCCGGTTGCGGAAGCTGCGGGTACGCAGCACCTGGCGGCCCCCGGCCACGTCGCTTTCGGCCGCGAGCCGGCGCGTATTCTGGCCCCGGGCGACGGCGTAGTGCATGATGGCCCCCGGCCGGATGAGGTGGGCGAGCTGTTGGGCATGGCCCAGCTCGTGCACGGCCACCGACTCAAAATCAATGGTCAGCCCCACCGCCAGCTCCGGCCCGAACTGAAACGCGGCCGCGCTGCTGAACTGCGTGTCAATCTCGTTGACGTAGAATACTACCGAGCGGTCGGGGGCGTAGCAGCCCTGGTAGTAACTGGTGGTGCGTCCCAGGATGCCGGCCGGCAGCACGGCGCTAGCTTGGTCGAAGGCCACCACGCTTTGGCCGTCATTGGCGATGTCGTTGATGGTAGCAGCGGGGCCCAGGTCCCAGTTGACGCCCGTCTGGCAGCGCCAGGTGGCCAGGGCCCGCAGCCAGGCCGCGCCGGCCACCGCGTTGGCGCCGAAGTTGGGGCTGAAGCGGAACGTGAGGCCTCCGTGACCATTAGCGGCCACGTGGTTGGGGCGTTGCACGGTGGGCGGCGAGTCGCTGCTCTGCACATTGGTGAGGGCGTACACCACGGCGAGCGCCTGGGGGCTAGCCGCCGCGCTACCGCCAGCAGGCGTGACGCGCACCAGCCCCGAGCCGGCCGGGTGCAACCCCACGCCCGACGATGGCACCCGCACCTGAATGGCGTTGTCGGACCAGGCCAAGTAGTCGGCCGCCAGCGGCTGCACGAAGGTGCGTCCCCCGTCGTCGGCGTTGGCGAATTCGACGAAGCCCCCGCGCCGCTCCGAGCCAAAGCCACTGCCCTGGATGGTGAGCACGGCATCGGCGCCCGCGGCCAACTGGGCGGGCTGCAAGCCGGTTATTGCGGCGGTCGCCGCGCCCCGCGCCGCGGCTGGCCGGGTTTGGGCGGCGGCCAGGGCCGGGTTGGGCTGCAGCGACCGGCGCTGCCCGGTGCCCCGCGGGTCCAGGGCCCGGTACAAGGCCGCGTCGATGGCCGGGTAGGAGCGGAACGGATCAGCAGCGGTGGCATGGGCCAGGTCGTAGGCCACGAAGCCCTGCTCACTGCCATAAACGGCATAAACCGGCCCCACCAGGCCCAAGCCGAGCCAGGGCGCAGGACTCAGAAAAAGTACGCCCTGCTGGCCACGAGCCAAGTGCAAGGTGTTGGTAGACACTTGCTGGTCGAGTCCCAAACGGCCGCCTTCGGTCACGACAGTAAGGCGGGCGGTGTCGGCCACGCTGCCCTTCAACAGGCCGAATACCCGTAACCGGTGCCGGGTGAAAAGGTGTCGGTGGCCGGCGTCCCAGAAGCTACGCGCGTCGAGCACTTCGGCTTCGACAATGAGGGTGGCCGCGGCGGCCCGCTCGGCAGGGTCCAGCGGCAACAGCAGGCAAGGGGCAGCCCCGGCAATGGAAAGACTCTGGGCCCCGGCGGAACCAGCGGCGAACCCAACGGCCAGCGCCAGCAGCGCCAATCGGCGTCGAACAACGAAAAAAATGGTCATCATATCCAGCAACGGCATTGAGAACAAAGGTTAAAGTACGGCCACACCGGTCGGACCGGGTTGCTGCTGCCACGACGGCGCGCTGCCCAGTACGTAGGGCCAGCCGTCGGGGCCGTACTCCAAGCGGTCGAGCAGCAGCGCGCGGCGGCTGTAACCCTCCGAGTCGTCGATGGCGGCGAAGGTGGGGCGGCGCACGTCGATAGCGTGGTAGGCCAGCCAGTCTTGGCCGGCGGCGTCGGTAACTACGCAGTTGTGGCCGGGGGCGTGCCAGTGGGCATTAGCGGCGATTACGGGCTCTTGCTGCACTTCAAAGGGCCCCGTGGCGTGGCGGCTGCGGGCCACCAGCACGGCGTAGTGGGCGTGGGCCCCGCAGCAGTTATCACCGGAAAAAAACAGGTAATTCCACCCGCCGCGCGGGTGCAGCCAACTGCCCTCCACGAGGCGGTGATAATCCTGCTTGGCAGCGGGGCGGCTGCTGGGCTGCACCAGGGCCAGGGCCGTACTGCCGGGGGCGAAGCTCAAGCGGTCGACGGCCAGCTCGCGCACCCACAAGGGCCCGAAGCCCGAGCCCCAGTACAGCAGCCGCTGGCCGGTGGCGGAGTCGTCGTAGGCCATCGGGTCGATGCACGTGAAGCCGGGGCCGGCAAGCAACGGCCGGCCGCTGTCGGCGAACGGGCCGGCGGGGCCGTCCGCCACCGCCACGGCCAGCGCCAGGGCCCCGTCGAGAGCATCGTCGGGCCGGGCCGAATAGTACAGGTAGTAGCGGCCGGCGGCCTCGCTCACGTGCGGGGCCCAGAATTTCTGGGTATTGGCGGCCCACACGGGCTTGGTGGGCAAGGCGTCGCCTAGGTGTTCCCAGGCCGTCATATCGCGTGAGCGGGCCACCTGAATGTTGACGATACCGCCGTCGGCCAGCCGGGTTTGGGAGCCGTAGGCGTAGTACCAGCCGTCGGGAGCCCGCAGCAGCGTCGGGTCAGGAAAATTATCGTCGAGGACAGGATTGGTGTACACGTTCGAATCAAAAGTTGAGCGGAAGAAGCGCGGCGAACAAGCGGCCCAGCCACGAGCCCGCCGCTACTGTACGTAAGCTTTCGAGCTTTGCGCAACCTTCCCCGTTCTTTGTGCATCCATTGGTTCTTTACTTCATTTTCTTAGCTTGTTGTCTTCTTTGAAAGCCTTCCTTGGCCTGGCCGCACTGCTGGCTGCCACCGCCGCCACTGCCGCCCCGGCTCCCGCTGAGCTGACCTACACCGTTTCGATGGACCCCACGGCGGCCGCCCACCAATTTCAGGTGCGCCTCGAAACGCCTAAGCTGGGCAAGGCTCAGGCCGTGTACCAGTTTGCCACCACCGCGCCCGGCACCTACCAGGTGATGGACATGGGCCGTTACGTGCGCCAGTTCGCCGCCTTCGATGCCAAAGGCAAGCCGCTCGCCAGCAAACAAATCGGCCCCAACCAATGGGAGCTAGCCAAGCCCGAAAAAACCCGCGAAATCCGCTACACTATCGCCGAAACCTGGACCACGCCGGTGGCGGAGCACAACGTGTACCGCATGTGCGGCTCGTCGCTCGAAGCCGACCACGCCCTCGTCAACGGCCAAACCGTGCTGGGCTATCCGCAAGGCTGGCAGGCCAAGCCCCTGCGTCTCAAGTTGAACTACCCCAGCGCCTGGACGGTGGGCACCGTACTCGTGCCCGACGCCGCCGGCTATTACCACGCCAAAAGCTACGACCAAGCCGTGGATTCACCCATTTTGTTGGGTAAGTTAACCAACGCCAACACCAAAGTGGGCAATGCCGACGTGGCCCTGTACTGCTACTCGGCCACCGGCCAAGTGGAAGCCACGCCGCTGCTGGCCGACATGCAAAAGATGCTCGGGGCCGCGCAGGCCTTCCTGGGTGGCGACTTGCCGGTGAAGCGCTACGCTTTTCTGTACTTGTTCAGCGACAAAGTCGCCGGGGCCTGGGAGCACTCCTACAGTTCGGAGTACATCCTGCGGGAGGCCCCGCTCACGCCGGCCTTCGCGCGGGAGGTGGTCGACATTGCCTCGCACGAGTTTTTTCACATCGTGACGCCGCTCAACATCCACTCCGAAATCATCGAGCACTTCAACTTCGTGCAGCCCACCGGCTCCGAGCATTTGTGGCTCTACGAAGGCGTGACGGAGTGGGCCGCCCACATGATGCAGCTGCGCGGGGGCCTGGTGCCGCTCGACGACTACCTCACCACCCTGCACAACGAGGAGCAGTACGACCGCACCCGCTCCGATACCACCTACGCCCTCAGCCAGCTGGGCCTCAACTCATTTTCTGACGAGGGACAGCGCCAGTACGGCAACATTTACCAGCGCGGAGCCCTCACCGCCAGCGCCCTCGACCTGCGCCTACTGGAGCTAAGCCACGGCACCCGCAGCCTGCGCGACGTACTGCTGCAGCTGGCCAAAAACTACGGCCCCGACCGCCCCATCAGCGAGAAGAACTTCTTTCAGGATTTCACCGCCCTCACCTACCCTGAGGTGGGCGACTTCTTCCGGCGCTACGTGCAGGGGGCAGAGCCGCTGCCGCTGCAAGAGTACTTTGGCCGCGTCGGCATTCGCTACGATGCCACCCTGCACACTGGCCACAAAGTGGCCACGCTGGACCCGGTGGCCTTTCAGGTGCGGGGCGATGAAGTGTATTTCAAGCAGGTGAGCCCAGCCTTGCAAGCCGCTGGCGTGGCCGTGGGCGACCAGCTCACCGCCGTGGACGGCGCCTTCATCGACCGCCGCAACTACATGGGGTCCCTCGATAAAATCGCCGCCCGCCCCGCCGGCTCCGCCCTGGCCCTGAGCACCCGCCGCGCCGGGGCCCCTGCCCAAGAAGTACGCGTGAAGCTGGCCACCACCGAAGAAATTCAGCGCTACCATTTCGCCCCCGACCCCGCCACCACGCCCGCCCAACTGGCCGCCCGCACCGCGTGGATGCGCAACTTGTGAGTAATTGCTGTTGAAAGTAAAATGAAAAGTCCCCGGTCGTTGGTGCGACCGGGGACTCTTGCTTGGGTACGCTCATGGGGGCCAGTAAACTCCTTTTATCGGGCCCTATTCGCGCTGTTTTTTAGTCCGTCGAGGGTGCCCGGCGGTTGAGATTAAATGAGCATTGGAACCAAGGCCGAATACCCGGCACAGGCGACCAAGTATGGCGTTATGATAACGGCTAAGCCGATTTCATAACTCCCACGCCGAGTGCACGTAGACGGGCCCATTTGTTTGTCGTTTTTATCTCAGCATGAACAAGTATTTGGTGCCGCCATTATTTCTGCTATTTGTCCTGTTCGTGTGGGGTTGTGACAAGGCTTCTGGCCCGCAGCCTGAACAGAAGCAAAGGTTGTTCGTGGTATTGGGTTCCTCCACGGCCGCCGGGACAGGGGCCGGGACCTACGACTCTAGCTGGGTGGGCCGAACCAATGCTTACCTGCGCGACGCTCAGCTGAAGAATTCAATGCCACCGATGCATCAGTCCGATACACTCATAAACTTGGCGGTACCGGGTTTTGCTTCGCCTGACGTCCTGCCGGCAGGTAATTCGGCTCACAACATAACCAAGGCTTTAAGCTATCATCCATACGGAATCATTATCAACTTGCCCAGCAATGATATAGCAGAAGGGATATCAGAAGACACCGAAATGCAAAACTTTGCGACTGTAGCGGCACTAGCCAACCAACAAAATGTGGGAGTTTGGGTAACCACTTCCCAACCACGAAACCTGAATGACGCTGGAAGGCAGAAATTGATTGAGTTACGGGACAAAATAATTGCCACTTATGGCCCGCGGTCCATCGACTTCTGGACCGGACTAGCGAACCCGGATGGCACTATTAATCCTCGCTACAGCGCCGGCGACGGCATACACCTCAATCATACCGGCCATCGCATACTCTTTCACAGAATACTGGAAAAAGGAATTTTTCAGAATTAAGTGGGTAGAACTACTCTAATCGTCCGTTCAGCGAACACTATGAACGAATTAGCAACGCCAAAAGCAAAGTGATGGAATGACCCGCGCCAACAGAAATTCACGCTACCGCCGGAGCATGTAAATGTGCTCGATGTCATCCTCTAAGTACATAGCCCCTTGCTGCTCGAACCCAAAGCCGCGATAAAACTCGCGCAAGTACAGCTGCGCGCCAATTCGAATGGGCAAGGGGCCCCACAGCCGGGTACACTCGGTTAGGGCCTGCCGCATCAGCTGCCGCCCTAGGCCGTGGCGGCGGAAGCCGGGGGCCACCGCCACCCGCCCGATGCTGGCTTCGGGGTAGCTGCGCCCCGCCGGAAACAGCCGGGCGTACGCCACCAGTTCGCCGGGGGCCGTGTGGGCCAGCAAGTGGTACGCGTCGGCATCGAGCCCGTCAATGTCTTGAAAAGCACAGGCTTGCTCCACCACAAACACGGCGTTGCGCAGCTGCAGTAGCGCGTACAGCTCGGGCACGGCCAGGGCAGCGTAGGGCTTGGTGGTCCAGGTAAGGGTCATGGCGATGGGCGGTCGGTTTGCGCAAAGATGCTCCGTACCGGTCCGGCCCGCCGCAGCGCGCGGGAGGCAGCCGCCTGCTAAGGACGCGCCAGAAACGAAGTTTTGGCCCCGGCCCCGGCAGCGCGCAATACATTTGCCCCTGTTGCGGCTGCGGCTGCGCAGGAGTTTTGTTCGCCTTTTTCTCATCCTTTGGCCATTCTTCTCGCCCGTCCGAAGCTACGCCGCGCCCTTGTGTTGGGGGCCAAGCTGGCGTTTGTGGCGGGGGCCTTCTACTTTGTTTTTCACCGCATCGACGTGCGCGACGTGCGGCGGGTGCTGGCCACGGCGCGGCCGGGGTGGCTAGCCCTGGCGGCGGGGCTGTTCGCCCTGTCGAAATGGCTGTCGGCGCGGCGGCTGAACCACTTTTTCCGGGCCATTGCCGTTCCGCTCTCTGAGGCCGAGAACCTGCGCCTGTACTGGCTGGGGATGTACTACAACCTGTTTTTGCCCGGCGGCGTCGGCGGCGACGGTTACAAGGTATACTTGCTGCGCCGGCGCTTTCCCGGCAAAACCACGGCCCTGGTGCGGGCCCTGCTGCTCGACCGCGTGAGCGGCGTATTGGCCTTGGGCGTGCTGGCGGGCGTGCTTTTCGCTTTCGTGCCAGCCGTGCCGCTGCCGTGGCGGCTGTTGGTACTGGGGGCCGTGCCGGGTGGAGTGGCCGCCAGCTACTGGCTCAGCGGCTGGTTTTTCCCCGAATTCCAGCCGCTGTTTGGGCGGGCGGGGTGGCTCGGCTTGGGGGTGCAGGGGGCCCAGGTGTTGTGCGCGTGGGCCCTGTTGGCGGGCACGGGCACGACCGGCCACGTGGTGGAGTACCTGGTAGTGTTCCTTGCCTCGTCGGTGGTGGCGGTGTTGCCCCTCACGGTGGGCGGTATCGGGGCGCGGGAAGTCACGTTTTTGCTGGGGGCCCAGGTGCTGCACCTCAACGCGACGGTGTCGGTTACCATCAGCCTGGCTTTTTACTTTATTACGGCGGCGGTGGCACTGCCGGGGGCCGTGTTTAATTTTGGAATGAAGGCTGAAGAAAGACCAGTGGCGTAGCGCGGCACAAACCCAGCGGCCCCGCCAAGCGTTGGAGAGAGAACGGTCTTTTTCTGATTTGTTCACCCCACACCATGTCTACCCCCTTAACAGCCGCTGATTTGCAGGCCGTTACTTCCTTCGCTGGCCTACCGCCCGCTACCCTAGCCTGGCTGCTGGCCCACGGCGAGGGGCGCACCTATGCCCCCGGCGACACCGTGGTGCAAGCCGGCGACGAAGCCCAGTACCTGATGGCCGTGCTGCGGGGCAGCTTGCACTTTTTCACCGAGCGCCACGGTCCTTCGGAACCCGCTTTTCGGATCGAGACGGGCCATGTAAGCGGCATGCTACCTTACTCACGGCTGCGCACCATCGGCGTGCAGGGGGTGGCCGTGGGCGATACGACGCTTTACCTGCTGCACCGCGACCGGTTTCCGGACCTGGAACGGATTAGCCCCGAGCTGGTGCAGCGGCTGGTGGCCCTGATGAGCGACCGGGTGCGCGAGCAAACCCGCGACCAGGAGCGCGACGACAAGCTACGCGCTTTGGGTAAGCTCTCAGCCGGCCTAGCCCACGAGCTGAACAACCCCGCCGCCGCCATCGCCCGGGCCGCTGCCACGCTGGGGGCTCGCCTCGGGGCCCAACTGGCACTGCTAGCTGACCTAGCCGGCCAGTGCCCGGCACCGGGGGCCCTGCACGCCCTGGCCACCTTGGCCCAGCCCCGCGCTGGGGCCCCCGGCACGGGGATCGCCGCGTCCGCCCTGGCGCGGGCCGACCAAGAAGATGAGCTGGCCGACTGGCTCGAAACCCAGGGCGTGCCCGACGGCTACGCCCTGGCGGGCGGGCTGCTGGCCGCTGGGCTGGCCGCCGCCGACCTGGAAGCCGTGGCCGCGCTGCTGCCGCCGGAGGCCTGCCCCGCCGCCTTTGCTTGGCTGGAAGGGCAACTGCTCACCCAGGGGCTGCTGCGCGACGTGCAGGATGCCAGCAGCCGCATCAGCACGCTGGTGGAAAACGTGAAGACCTACTCGCACATGGACCGAGGCACCGACTTTGCGCCCCTCGACGTGGTGGCCGGCCTGGAGAGCACCCTCAGCATCTTCGGCTACCAGCTGCGGGGCCAGCACATCCAGCTCGTCCGCGACTTTGCCCCCGGCCTGCCACCGGTGCGCGGTCAGGTGAGCAGCCTCAACCAAGTCTGGACCAACCTCATCGACAATGCCATTGACGCGCTGCCGTCCGGCGGCCACCTCACCCTGCGCACCCGGCTGACGGATTATTTTGTGCAGGTGGCCATCGAAGACGACGGCCCCGGCATCCCGGCCGAGGTGCTGCCGCACATCTTTGAACCGTTTTACACCACCAAAGCGGCCGGCGAAGGCTCGGGCCTGGGGCTCGACATCGCCCAGCGCATCGTGCGCGACCACGGCGGGCGGTTGGAAGTAACGTCCCAACCCGGCCACACGGAGTTTTGCGCTTGGCTGCCGGTGGCGTAAATAAACTAACTCTGGACAGTCACCCGTGAGCAGTTGGTCGCAAACCGCTGCCAGCTGCTCACTATTCACTAAATATCAACTGTTAGTTACTTCTGACACCCGTTTCGCCATGAAAAAACCCGTCATCCTGGCCATCGACGACGACGAGCAGGTGCTCAACGCCATCGACCGCGACCTGCGCGCCGAGTTCCGGCGCGACTACCGCGTGCTAAGGGCCAGCTCCGGGGCCGAGGCCCTGGAAATTTTGCGCGAGCTGAACACCCGTGCCGAGCCCCTGGCCCTACTGCTGGCCGACCAGCGCATGCCCGAAATGGAAGGCGTTGAGCTACTCGAAAAATCCAGGGCCCTGTTTCCGAACGCTAAACGCGTGCTGCTCACGGCCTACGCCGACACCGAAGCCGCCATTCGTGCCATCAACGGAGCCCACCTCGACTACTATTTGATGAAGCCCTGGGACCCACCCCAGCAACTGCTCTACCCCACGCTCCACGACTTACTCGGGGCTTGGCAGGCACAGCACCAGCCCCAGTTTCAAGGGGTGCGGCTCATTGGCTTTCAATGGTCGCCGCTGTCGCACGAGCTGAAAAGCTTCCTGGCCGGCTACATGGTGGCCTTCGAATGGCTCGATTTTGAGAACAACCCCGCCGCGGCCGTACTGCTGGGCAGCACCGCGTTCACGGCCGCTGACCTGCCCGTGGTGGTGTTCGCCGACGGCCAGGTCCGGGCCCGTCCCAGCCACGCCGAGCTGGCCATCCAGTTGGGCTTGCCCTCCGCGCCCAAAGCCGATTTGTACGACGTGGTGATCGTCGGGGCGGGGCCCTCGGGGCTGGGCGCGGCCGTGTACGGCGCTTCCGAAGGCCTGAAAACGCTGCTGATTGAGCGCGGCGCCCCCGGCGGCCAGGCCGGCACCAGCTCGCGGATCGAGAACTATCTGGGCTTTCCGACGGGCCTGAGCGGGGCCGAGCTGGCCCACCGCGCCTGGTCGCAGGCCGTGCGCCTGGGGACCGAGTTTTTGGCCGAAGAAGTCACCAACCTCTGCGTGCAGGACGGCTACAAAGTGCTCACCTTGGGCAACGGCAACGAAGTGCGCACCCGCACCGTGGTGCTCACCACCGGCGTGAGCTACCGCACGCTCGACGTGCCGGGCATCGACCACCTCAACGGGGCAGGTGTGTACTACGGAGCCGCCCGCACCGAGGCCCGCTCCTGCGACCAGCAGGACGTGTACATCGTGGGCGGCGGCAACTCGGCCGGGCAGGCGGCCATGTATCTGGCCTCTTACGCCCGCCGAGTGTTTGTCGTGATTCGGGGCAAATCATTAGCTACCAGCATGTCGGCGTATTTAATTGAGCAGATTGCTGGCACGGCTAACATCGAAATCCTGCCCTTTGCGCAGGTAAAAGAAGTGCGTGGCGAAGAGCACCTCGAAACTGTGGTATTGCAAATCGGGGAGCGCACCGCAATATGCCCTGCCCGGGCCCTGTTCGTATTCATCGGTGCCAAGCCCAGCACCGAGTGGGTGTGCGGCACCGTGGTGTGCGACGCCAAGGGCTACGTGCTCACCGGCCGCGACCTAGTGGCTGATCCGCGCTACCCTACCCACTGGAAACGCAAGCGCGAGCCTTTCGCCCTTGAAACCTGCGTGCCCGGCGTGTTCGCCGCTGGCGACGGCCGCGCCGGGGCCATGGCGCGGGTAGCCTCCGCCGTGGGCGACGGCTCGACGGCCATCAAGTTCGTGCACCAATACCTAGACGAGTAGCACGCTAGGCTTTAAATTTCGTCGTAACGCACCAAGCGTATCTGGTTCTCTGTCAAATACTCTGGCCACGCCGCGTCGCGCCAGAACTCGTATTCTGCCACGCGGTTGAGGTACGAGGTTTCGCGGTTCGCCAGGCCCGGGTGGGTCATGAACTCCACCAGGGGCCCCCGGTGGAAAGCCCGCGCCAGGCCCCGGATGAAAAGCGGCAGCGTGGCATCTTGGGCGGCCGAGAAGTCGGCCACCAAAGCGTTGGGCGAATGAAACCCGCGCAGGCCGTAGCGCGACGCCACCCCGAACGCATTCAGCAGTTGGCCGCGCAGCGCGTAGCCGGGCTGGGCGCTCCAGCGGCGCAGCCTTCTGATGCCGTACCGCCGCAAAATACCCGTGAGTACGGGCCCCAGGGCCGGATACAAGTGCTGGTGCTGGTGGCTGTCGGCGTGCGAAACGGGGATATCGAACCGCGCCAACCGGGCCAGCTGAGCTCCCACTTCGGTTTCCAGCTCGCCAATCCGCACCCGGCCGCTGAGAAAGCGCGCCAGCAGTTTCTGGCCCGTGAAGAACTGCCCGTCGGGGCCCACCAGCGTACGCACGGCCGAGGCCCGGCTCAGGGGCGCGCCGTCGATCAGGTTGAGGTGCAGGCCGGTGGAGACGTTCGGCAACACGGCGTGCAGGGCCCGCAGGTCGGCGTCGGAGGCCAGGTTAGCCATCACGGTGGTGCTGCTGATGCGGCGCGCCGCGGCCAGCTCCAGGATGGCCTGGGTGGCGGGCACGTCCCAACCGTAGTCGTCGCAGTTGATGATGAGCCGGCGCATCGTTAAGCCGACACGGCCTGCGAAGCCACCTGGCGCAGCACGTACGGGCGGCGGTTGCGGCGGGCATAATACGTATAGGTGCCGATTTCAGCCAACACCCCGAAGCTCAGCATAAAAATGCCCCCCATTATCAGAAACAAGCTGAAGATGAACTCCATGGGGAAGCGGGCCGAGATGTTGACGTGGAAAAATACCGACCCGATGAGGAAGCCCGTCGTGAGGGCCCCGCCGACGAGCAGGCCCAGAATGCCCAGCACGCCGAACAGCCGGAACGGCTTACGGGCGTACACCAGGAGGAAACGCAGGATCAACAAGTCGACGATGACCTTGAACACCTTGCTCAGGCCGTAGTTGCTGGTGCCAAACTCGCGGGCCCGGATTTCGATGGGGAACTCGATGTAGCGCACGCCCTTGCGCGCCACTAGGGCCCCCAGGAAGCGGTGGGCGTCGCCGAGCATCTCCACATTCGTGAGCAGGTAGCGGCGATAGGCCTTGTAGGTGGCCCCGAAGTACGCCAGCTTCACCCCCGACAAGCGGCTGATGAGCTGGTGGGCGCCGTTGGAAATCACGGTCTTGAAGAAGCCTTCGGGGCGCTTGCTTTTGGCGCCGCCCACCATGTCGTAGCCTTCGCGGATGAGGCGCACGAACTCGGGCAGGTAGGCCGGGTCGTGCTGCAGGTCGCCGTCCATGGCCACCACGATATCGCCTTTTGCCTGCTCGAAGCCGGCGCGCAGGCCCAGCGTCTGGCCGTAGTTGCCGGCCATGTCGAGGCCAACGATGCAAGGGTTAGCGGCGGTCAGGGCCCGGATGTAGCCCCAGGTGCCGTCGGCGCTGCCGTCGTTCACCAAAATCAGCTCGTAGCGGAAGCCGTGGGTTTCCATCACGTCCACGATTTGGCCGGCCAGGGTGCGCACGCTGTCCTGCTCGTTGTAGAGCGGCACGACGACGGAGATCAGCTCGTCGGCGTCGAAGGGCGGCGGGGTAGTGGGGGCCATTGGAGGCGTGGGCATGGGCGAGGCGACGGAAAACGGAGGGCGAAGGTACGGCCGGGGGTGGGGTTGCCCGGGCAAGGGTTGCGCCCTGCAAACCTTACCTTCGGCCCCGGTTTCCTCTACCCCTACCCTACCCGATGGCTGCTGTTGCTTCCGCTGCTTCTTCCGTTCGTACCGCGCCGCTGTGGCAGCGGGCGCTGCCGCACGTGCTGGCGGTGCTGTTTTTTGTGGTGCTGGCCTGCGCCTACTTCGCGCCGATTGTGTTCGAGGGCAAGTCGCTGGCCCAGCACGATATCGCGCAGTTTCAGGGCGGGGCCCAGGAAGTGCGGAGCTGGGCCGCCGCCCATGGCGGCCACGAGCCGCTGTGGACCAATTCCATGTTTTCGGGGATGCCAACTTATTTGATTTCGGTCCATTTCCCCGGCGACCTGTCCGTGTACCTGCAAAAGGCCCTCACCCTGGGCCTTCCCTCGGCGGTGGCCAATCTGTTTTTGGCATTGCTCTGCGGCTACGTGCTGGGCGTGGCCCTGGGCTTGCCGCCGCTGGTAGCGGTGGCGGGCGCGGTGGCGCTGGGCTTTTCGAGCTACAACTTGGCCATTCTGCTGGCCGGGCACAACACCAAGTCGTTTGCCTTGGCCTACGCGCCGCTGGTGCTGGGTGGGCTACTGGTAACCTTCCGGCGCGATAAGTGGCTGGGGGCCGCACTGTTCGCCGTGGGCCTCACCCTAAACCTGCGGGCCAACCACCCCCAAATCACCTATTATGTGGGGCTACTGGTAGTCATTTATGGGGTTATCGAATTGATAGCCGCTGCGCGGGCCGGCCGCCTGCCGGCCTTCGGGCAACGGGTGGCCCTGCTGGCTGTGGGGGCCCTGCTGGCCGTGGGCGTGAGCTTCGGCCGCCTCTACACCACCTATGAGTACAGTAAGTTCAGCAACCGCTCGCCGTCGGAGTTGAAGGTCCTGCCCGCTGCGCCCGGCGAGGCCGCCGCCCCCAGCGCCGCGCAGCAAGACCAAGACTACGCCTTCGCCTACAGCTACGGCGTGGGCGAAACCATGACTCTGCTGGTGCCCAACTTCTACGGCGGCAGCAGCGCCATGGCCCTGGGCCCTGACTCGAACACGGCCCGCGCACTGAGCACGATGGGCGCCGACCCCCAAATGCTGGCCCAACTGCCCACCTATTGGGGCGACCAGGCCTACGTAGCCGGCCCCGTGTACGTGGGCGTGGTGGTATGTTTCCTGTTCGTGTTAGGCCTGTTTGTGGTGGACAAACGGACGCGTTACTGGCTACTGGCGGGTACGCTGGTGTCGTTTGTGCTCGCCTGGGGCAAAAATTTTGATACCATCAACAGCTTGATATTCGCTTATTTGCCCGGCTACCGCAGCTTCCGCGCCGTGAGCATGGGGCTGGTGATGGCGCAGCTAGCCATGCCGCTGCTGGCGGCGCTGGCGCTGGCGCGCATCCTGCGGCCCCGCGCTGCAGCGGTGTCCGTGGGCATGGCCCCCACCGAGCCCTTGCACCCGGCCTTGGCCAAGGCGGCCCGCGCAGCAGCCGGGGGCCCCAGCAACGCCCCCGACGCCCCCGAGACCCGGCACCGCGTGCGCCAGCTGCTCTACGCCGGGGCCGTTACGGCCGGGGTGCTGGCGCTGGCGTGGCTCGCCAGCTTCAGCTTCAACTTCGCCGCGCCCGTCGACGCTGAGCTGACCAAGCAGGGCTTCACGCCGCAGCTACTGGGGGCCCTGCGCGCCGATCGCGCCGACCTGCTGCGCAACGACGCGTGGCGCGGGCTGCTCTTCGTGGGCCTGGCGTTGGGTACGCTGTACTATCATCTGAAAGGCAAGCTCGGCATGGGCGCGGCCACCGCCCTGGTGGCGCTGCTCGTGCTGGTGGACTTGTGGAGCGTGGACAAGCGCTACCTCGGCGAGAAGAATTTTCAGTCGGAAACCATCGCCCAGAGCTTCCAGCCCAGCCCGGCCGACGAATTGATTTTGAAGGACAAAGACCTGAGCTACCGAGTGCTGAACATTCAAAACCCGTTCAACGAGGCCCAGACGTCATACTTCCACAAGAGCATCGGCGGCTACCACGGGGCCAAACTGCGCCGCTACCAAGACTTGATTGAGCGTGAGATTTCGCCCGAGATGCAGGCACTGTTCGGCCAGGGCGGCGGCGATTTCCACCGCACCCACGCCCTTAATATGCTAAACGCCCGCTACTACCTCACCGGCAACGAGAAGCAGCCCGTCATCCGCAACCCTGGGGCCCTGGGCAACGCTTGGTTTGTGCGCGAGGTAAAAACCGTAGCCACGCCCGACGCCGAGATAGCAGCGCTCACCAGCGTCGACCCCGGCCACACGGCAGTGGTCGATGCCGCGAAATTCCCGTCTGCCAAGGCCAGCGCCTCCGCCGATACCGCTGCCACCGTCGCCCTCACCAGCTACGCCCCCGACGCGCTGAGCTACCGCTACAGCGCCACTCAACCCGGCACGGTGGTATTCTCAGAAATCTATTACGCCGACGGCTGGAATGCCTACCTCGACGGCCAGCCAGCCCCCCATTTCCGCGCCGATTTCGTGCTGCGGGCCATGCAAGTGCCCGCCGGGGCCCACAAAATCGACTTCAGGTTTGAGCCCAAGGAGTTCGCCGCGGGCAATGCCGTGTCGCTGGTTTCGAGCATCGGCATCCTGCTGGTGCTGCTGGGAGCCGGTGTCTACGTAGCCAAGCGGCGGCCGGAAATGACAGGGCCGGTGGCTTAATTATTCACGGTGGGCCCGTTTCTACAAGAAATTCACGAGCCCGCTGCCACGGCGCGCGGCGTGCGCCTGCTACTCTGGCGCGACGACCTTGTTAGCCCTGACCTGCCTGGCAACAAGGCCCGCAAGCTCAAGTACAACCTGCTCGAAGCGCGCCGCCAGGGCCACGGCCGGCTGCTCACCTTCGGCGGGGCCTACTCCAACCACCTGGCGGCGGTAGCGACGGCCGGGCGGCTGCACGGTTTTGCCACCGTGGGCCTGGTGCGGGGCGAAGCCACCCAGCCGCTCAACCCCACCCTGGCCCGCTGCGCCGCCGATGGCATGGCCCTTCACTACCTCGGCCGCACCGCCTACCGCCGCCGCGCCGAGCCCAGTTTTCTGGCGGAGATGCAGCAAGCCCACGGCCCGGCTTACCTGTTGCCTGAGGGCGGCACCAATGCCCTGGCTTTGCCCGGCATGGCCGAATTAGCAACCCAAATCCGGCAGCAGGTGGCGTTTGATGCGCTGGCCGTGGCCGTGGGCACGGGCGGCACCCTGGCCGGCCTGCTCACCGGCTTGATGGGGACGGAATCCGCCGTGGGCGTGGCGGCGCTGAAAAACGGCGGCTTTCTGCGCACCGACCTCGACGTGCTAATGCAAGCGGCAACGGGGCAGACTTTTACCAACTACTCGCTGGCTACCGACTATCATTTTGGCGGATACGCTAAGTACTCGACTGATTTACTGATGTTTATTCAGCAATTTGAAGCCCGGCACAGGGTATTGCTCGACCCGATTTACACCGGCAAACTGTTGTTTGGGGTGCTGGATTTGATTGAGAAAGGGCATTTCCGGCCGGGGAGCACGGTGGTGGCCGTTCACACCGGTGGGTTGCAGGCGTGGGCGGGGTGGCACGAGCGTTTTGGCGCGCGGTGAAGTCTTACCCCGCGGTGCCTTCCTCTGCCAAGGCCGGGTTATCCACATTTCCCCACTTTTTCCACACGGCCAGGGCGGCCAGGGCAAATACAAACGGCAGCACCGGGGCCAGGAAACGCACGTCCCAGTCGTCGACCGTCATCATCACCACGGCGGCTTGCAGCAGCGGTACCGCCACCAGAAACACCCGCGCCGGGCGCCAAACTTCGCGCAGTCGGGCCCCAAGCACGGCCAGGCCGTACAGCGGCCACAGCACCAGCACACTCATCAGGCGATGGCCAACGGAATAGTAGGGCTTGATGCTGCTGAAAAACACGAACAGCTTGCCTGCCATGAGCCGCGCCAGAAACGCGGGGTTGTAGGCGGCAAAATAGATGACGCGTGCCACCTGGCCCGTGCCGGCGGGCGGCATGTGCAGGGGCGCGGCCGAGTACATGGCCCACGCCGAGGTGCCGTACATCAGTTCGCCCCGTTGGTACGTTTCAACGATAAAATACGTCACGAGCTGGTTGTCGAGGACCCGCAGCAACAGCGGCACGGCCAGCAACAGCAGCACGACGGCAGCCCAAAAAAACCGCGGCCGGGCATATAAACCGGCCATTCCTGCCAGGGCCGCCGCCCCGGCCACCACAAAGCCGTTGGGGCGCGTCAGCGCCGTTAGCACCAGCAGGCCTAGCAGCAACGGCCACACCCACCTGCCGTCCTGCACCCGCACCACCGCCCAAAACGACAGCACCGACAGGCTGATAAACAGCGACTCGGTGAGCAGGTAGCAATTGAACTGCTGCACGTCCGGCCACGCCACAAACAGTGCCGTGGCCAACGCGGCCGCTTCGCGCCGCCCTTCGGCCAGCCGCTGCACTGCATTGTAGAGGGCCCCGGCGGCCAAGCCCGATACCACCATCTGCGCCAGTACAATGCCCCACCAGCCCGTGTGCAGCCGCAGCCACACGCTTTCAAACCACGGGTAAAGGAGGTAGCGCTGGTTGTGCTCGTACTGAAAATTACCGAGCCCGTTGTTTGCCAGCGTAGTGGCGGGCGCCGATGCTTCGCTGACATAATGCCCATGCGCTACCACGTTGGCCGCGTATTCGAGGTAGCGAGCGCTGTCGTTGGCGTAATGCGGCCCGTGAAATTTTAGCAGGTAGCCCGCCTGTACCAGCAGCCACACCCCCAGCAGCAGCCAGCGGTGGTGGCGCCACAAATGAAACCGCAGGGGAAACGAAAAACGAAACGTAGGCATGCTGCCGGCAAAGCTAGGCCCGCGCCCCGGCCCAACGCCCCCCGGTCCCACCCGTATGCAAGGAGCATGAACCTCGTCCGTCTTATCCGCCGCTTGGTGCCGCTCGTGTTTTTAGTGGCTTTGGGTTGGTTTCTGTGGAAGAAAATTGGCCCCACGTTGGCCAGCGTCAACCCCTTGACGCAGGAGCCGCGCGTGACCGTGACCCACAACACCGTGCTCACGCAGGTGGAAGCCCTTGGCAAGTTGGAGCTGGTGCGTTACCGTTTCAAGGACGTGGTGGAGTACAAGCGCACCAACCGCTACCCCTTCCTGCCCGACGCCAAGGTGGCCCTGGTGGTGGGCGGCGAAGCCGTAGGCTGCCTCGATTTGCGCAAAATCCGGCCCCAGGACGTGGTGCTCGAAGGCGACTCGGTGGTGCACGTGTTCCTGCCCGCGCCCGAGCTGTGCGGCTTCCAGGTTAAACACGATCAAAGCCGAGTATTCAGCACCGAAAACGGCTTTTTCCAGGATGCGGACCTGGTGGACCAAGGTTACCGCTACGCTGAGGCGCAGGTGCGCACCGCCGCTCTGCAATCGGGCATCCTGGCCGAAACCCAGCGCAACGCCCAGCAGATCCTGGGCCCCCTGCTGCGCACCCTCACCGGGCGGCGCGTGGTACTGGGCCAGCAGCTGGCGCTGCCCGCGCCGGGCCGGAAGAATTGAGCGGTGCCGGCACGCTCAATGGGCACAAAAAGGCCTTTACTGCTTTAGCACGAGGCGTTCGGGTGCAATCGGCGCCCCGTCTGCCGATTAATAACTTATTGCTATATCCAGCCTTATGAATTAAGCACCGTCAAGATTTCTAATCACCAAGCCTAACGAACCTTGTATGACTAGTTTTCCTCACCCAAGAGTCCCCGCGCTCATCGCGGCGGGGATGGCCCTCGTAGCGGCTTGCCAGAGCGGAGGCTCTACCAATACAACCGCCGAAACGACTGCCGGCAGGACCGGGGCCGATACTACCAAAGCCGGCGCCATCAACACGGCCCTGCACGCCGGCAACATCGCGGCCGGCCGCGACGTGTACCGCTACGAAACCTTCGGCGACGAGGGTTTCTGGACCGATGCCGCCCGTATGCCCCAGGGCATAAAATCCGCTAGGATGACGGTGCTCGACGCGCTGAAGGCCGGCGTCAGCTTCGACGTGGATGCCATGCCGGCCAACTTAAAGGTGGCCTTCGCCAACGAAATAAGAACCGACCACTCGCCAGCCAAGGCCCCCAGGCTCAACGACCCCGCCACCCTCGACGCGCTGCTGAAGGCCAACGCCGTGATTGGCTTGGTGCCCAAAGGCGGCAAGGTGGGCATCACCTGCGCGCTGTGCCACGCCATCACCGACAAGTCGATGTACGAGCTGACGGGCAAAGGCACCATCGGTAAGCGCATCGACGGGCCTACCCCGCACACGCTCAACGTGGGCAAGCTGCTGGCGACCTGCGCCAATTCGCGGGCCCTCTTTCCCAACCTGCAGCTACAGATGCCCGACGGCAGTACCATCGGCCGGGCCCCCAAGGGCCTGACGCCCAAATCGACCGAAGCCGAAGTAGACGCTTACCTCGGCAACCCAAAGTATTACCCAGTAGGCATGTTTGACGATTCGCCCGACGGCAACGGTAACCCGGTGCATATCGAGCCCTTCTTCCGGCAGGATCTGGCGGCTCCCTACGGCTCGTCGGGCCAGAACGCCAAGTTGAACGACTTCAACAACACAGTGTACACCGCGCTGTTTGACCTCAGCGACCTGCTCACGCCCAGCGGCAAGCAGTTCATCCACATTCTGGGGGCCGTAGCCGGCGACTCGCTCACCGCTGGCTATGCCAAAGTGCTGGCTGCCAACGGCGTTACCGGTTACCCCTACGTGACGGCCCACATGCAGGGCAAGGCCGGCGACCCCACCACGCCGGTCGGCAAGCGCGTGGACGAGCAAAAACTGCTCGACCTGCAAGCCTACCTCACCAGCCTGCCGGCGCCCAAGGGCGTGGTCACCAACGCCGCGCTGGTGGCCCAGGGCCGTACCCTCTTCGTCTCGGAGAAATGCACGGCCTGCCACAACACCAACCAGGGCATCCCCGTCCAGACCAAGCTTGTGCCGATGAACACCATCTGGCCGGGCTACGCGCCCAAGGTGCTGGCCCAGCGCCAGGCCCCGCTCACGCCCATCCAGAATTCGCCGGGCACCTTCGACGACAAGATGATTGTGGTGGACGCCAGCCCCGGCGGCGGCATCCGCGGCAACGCCCTGCCGATGCTGCTCGACCTAGCCCGCAAGCCCGTATTCCTGCACGACGACTCGGTGCATAGCTTGGATGAGTTGCTCAACCCCAAGCGCGGCAAAACTTCGCCGCACCCCTTCTACGTGGCGGTGTCCGCCCAGCGGGCCGGGGTCGTGGCGTACCTCAAGAGCCTGGACACGGACAGCAGGTAGCGGCTAGCCCCGCCCCGCGGCGCGGCGCTAAACGAACAGTGAATAAGGGGCAGCAACTTCGGTTGCTGGCCCTTATTCGTTAGAAGAGCGGTTGTTTAGTAGCATTCAAGAATTAAGTGGGGCGTCCTGCTCATCCGGCGTCCGCACCGGGTGCGCCGTGCTCGTCGAGTGCCATTTTTATCAGATCCTGCTCGTAGCCTTTGGCAGTGAGGTAGACGATGATTTTCTGGCGGCGTACGCGGGGGTTTTTCTCTTTTTCCTGGCGGTCTTTTTTCTCCAGGGCATTCACTAGGTTCTGGTAATACTCGTCGCCGTCGATTTCTTTCAAACCCGACTTGATGCAGTATTCGCTGATGCCTTTCTGCTTCAGTTCCTGCACGATGCGGCGGCGGCCCCACTGCTTGTGGCGGTAGTGCCCACGCACGAACGCCTGGGCAAACCGCTCCTCGTCGAGCAGTTTCTCGCGGCTGAGGCGGATGATGATTTCGCCGGCTTCGTCCTCGTCGAGGCCGTAGGAGCGCAGCTTTTGTTCTACTTCTTTTTGGTTGCGCTCTTGGTAAGCGCAAAAAGCGGCGATTTTTTGCAGGGCCTCACCGGGCGTGTAAGTCTTGGGCGTTTTATCGGTTTTGAACATCGGGCGGGGTAAGGAGGGCCGGTCGCAACAACGGGTGGCGCGGGATAATTGGCAAGGTGGTAAAATAATTTTTGCCGGTGTCCGTCAACCGGGACGCACAGGCCCAAAACGGTTGGACTGCGCCGGAAAAATATTTATACTGGAAACTTTGGATTCGTTTAAAGTTTCCAACGTATCTTTGCGCCCGCAATGATGACAACCAAAGACCGAATCATCCAATACGCCGGAACCCTATTTCTGCGCAACGGCATCAAGAGCGTGAGCATGGACGACATCGCCGCCGGCCTGGCGGTATCGAAGAAAACCCTTTACAAAAGCTTCGCCAACAAAGACGAAATCGTGCTGGGCGTGATGACGCAACACCTGAACAAAGTGCAGGGCGAGTGCGCGGGCATGGCCGGCCACTCGGCCAACGCGGTGGAGGAACTGCTCGACATTTCGCGCTGGGCCGAGCAGCAGTTCAGCGGCATCCACCCCAGCATTTTCTACGACCTGAAAAAGTACCACCCCGCGGCCTGGGCCCTGTTCGCCGCCCACAAAAACACCTTCATTCTCGACCAAATCACCCAGAACCTGCGGCGCGGCATGGCTGAAAAGCTATTCCGCCCCGACCTCGACGTGGCGGTGCTAGCCCGCCTCAGCCTAGCGCAGATTGAACTGGCCTTCGACCTGGAGCTGTACCCAGCCGCGCAGTTCGGGCCCGTTCGGGTCAACCGGGTGTTCGACGAGCACTTTCTGCTGGGGGTGGCCACCCTCAAAGGGCACCGCCTCATTAATAAGTACCAACAAGTTACGGAGGAGGAATAGGCCTCCGGACACCTTCGCGCTTTACGCTTCCTTTTTCTTTTCGATGAACAAGAAGTTACCACGCCCCGGCCGCTGGCTGTGGGCCGCCCTGCTGGGCGCGGCCCCGCTGGCGCTGCTGGCCCAAACTACCCCGCCCGTTCTCGGCGGCGCGGGCGGCCCCATGTCGCTGACCTTGCAGCAGGCCGTGCATTACGCCGTGCAGAACAAGCCAGGCCTGCTGGCCACGCGCCTAGCCGAACAAACGGCCGCCGCCAAAGTGGGCGAGATCAAGGCCCAGGGCCTACCGCAGTTGAACGTAGGGGCCAACGTGGCCGACAACTTCAAGCTGCAAAAGTCGCTGGTCGATTTTTCGGGCTTTGCCGGGGCCCCGCTGACTGGCACGACGCTCACGGAGGCCGACATTGCCAGGGCCCAAGGCGGGCAAGCCGTGACGCTGAGCCCTGCCTACGGTAAGGCCCCGGTCACGGGGCCCACGCCGCTGGCTTTCGGCCTGCAATACGCGGGCAACACGTCGGCGTCGTTTTCGCAGCAGCTGTTCGACGGTTCGTATCTCATTGGGTTAAAGGCGGCGAAGGTTTATACGGACCTGGCCAAAAAGCAAACCCAGCAGGCCGAAATCGACGTGGTAGAGCAGGTGAGCAAGGCCTACTACAGCACGCTTGTGGCTCGCTCGCGCCTAGCGCTGCTGTCGCGCAATGTGCAGCGCCTCGACACGGTGCTTTACCAGACCAACCAAACCTTCAAGGCGGGCTTCGCCGAAAAGCTCGACGTGGACCGCCTGCGCGTGCAGCGCAATAACTTGGTGGTGGACCAGCAGAAAGCCCAGCGCCTGACCGAGCTGAGCGTGGCGCTGCTAAAATTTCAAATGGGCTTGCCCCAGGCCCAGGTCGTGCAGGTCACCGACTCGCTCGGAGCGGCGGTGGTCGACGCCGGGGCCCTACGCCAGCGCCTCGGCACGGCCAATTTTGGCACCGGCGGCGGGGCCGGGGGCCTGGGCACCCTGCCCGCCCCGCCGGCCGGCGCCAGCCCCGGCGCGGCACCGCTGGCCATCAACAACGGCCAGCCGTCGCAGGTAGAGGCTGCGTTCAGCTATAACAACCGTATTGAGTTTTCGACCCTGGAAACGCAGCAGGCCCTGGCCGGCCTTGACTTGCGCAACCGCCAGGCCGGGGCTTACCCCCGCCTGGCGCTGACGGCGGCCTACGGTTTCACGGGCTCGGCCAACCGGGTGAGCGACTTGCTGGCCTTTCGGGGCCCCGACTCGCGCAGCCCAGCGGGCTTTGTCAACCAGAATTGGTTCGGGTTCGGCAACGTGGGGCTGGCCCTGAACATCCCGGTGTTCGACGGTTTCCGCCGCAAGTACCAGGTGCAGCAAGGCCGCATCGCGCAGCAGACCATCGAGAAAGGCTTTGAAACGTTGCGCCAGAGCATTGATTTGCAAGACACCCAGAGCCGCACCACGCTCGTGAACGCCCTCGACGTGCTCGACAACCAGAAGGCCAACCTGGACCTGGCCGCCGACGTAGCGCGGGTGACGCGCATCAAGTTCAACGCCGGCGTGGGCTCCAACCTGGAGGTAATTACGGCCGAAACCTCGCTGCGCGAAGCCCAAACCAACTACTACGGAGCCATCTACGACGTGCTCGTGGCCAAGGTAGACCGCGACAAAGCCACCGGCGAGCTGTACTCGCAAGCCAAGTAATTCCCTGCTTTCATTCCGTTAGAAATACCTGCTTCCCATGCGCTTCGTTTCTTTTTCTGCTACCTTCGCCGCCTCGCTGCTGCTTGCCGCCTGCGGCTCGAAAGACCCTAAAGCCGAGCTGGCCCAGCTGCAACAGCAGCAAGCCGACACCCAGGCCAAAATTGCGGCTCTCGAAACCAAGACCAAGGGCGACGCCCCCGCGGCCCTGGCGGCCACGCCGGTGGGCGTGACGCCCGTGCAGCCCGCCAACTTCAAGAGCTACCTCGACGTGCAGGGCCACGTCGATTTTGACCAGAACGCCACCGTGCCGGCGCGCATGGCCGGCACGCTCACCAGCGTGCGCGTGGTGCGGGGCGATAAGGTGCACTCGGGCCAAGTGCTGGCCACCATCGACGCGAGCCTGCTCGACGCGAGCGTGGCCGAGTTGCGCACCCGCCTAGACCTGGCCCGCGTGGTGTACCAGAAGCAAGCTAGCCTCTGGAAGCAGCAGATTGGCACCGAAATCCAGTACCTGACGGCCAAGAGCAACTACGAGTCGCTGGAGCGCAACCTGGCCACGCTCAACCGGCAGCGCGCCATGTACAACGTGGTGGCGCCCTTCGGCGGCACCGTGGACGACGTGCTGCCCAAGCTGGGCGAAGCCGTGGCCCCCGGCACGCCGGTGGTGAAGCTGCTAAGCGGCACGGGCGGCAAGATCCTGGTTGACGTGTCGGAAACCTACGCCGGTAGCATCAAGGCCGGCGACCGGGCGATGGTGAAAATCCCGGACCTGGGCGACGACGAATTCCCGACTACAGTGCGCGCCGTGAGCCGCAGCATCTCGGCCACGAGCCGCACCTTCACCGTGGAGCTGCGGCCCAGTGCCGCCTACGCTGCCCGCCTGCGCCCCAACCTGGTAGCCCAGGTGCGCATCCAGAACTACGCCCACCAGAACGTGCCGGTGCTGCCGGTGGACGCCGTGCAGAAGGACGAAACCAATGTTTTCGTGTTTTTGGCCGACGGCAACAAGGCCGTGAAGCGCGTCATCCACACCGGCCAGACCTACAACGGCCAGGTGGAAGTGACCAGCGGCCTCCAGGTTGGTGACAAGGTCATCACCTCCGGCTATCAAAACTTAAATGACGGCCAACTGATTAAAATCTAGCGGCCCGTGTTTTTTCCTTTCGTTTCCCGTCCGCTTACCCGACCTTCTCATGCAGGACACCGAACAAGAATTTAAGCCTACCAGCTGGTCCATCAACAATAAGACCAGCATCTACATCATCACGCTGCTGCTTACGGTGGCGGGCCTGTTCTCCTATATCAAACTGGGCAAGGAAAAATTCCCCGACATCGTGATTCCGCGCATCATCGTGGCCACGGTATACCCCGGCACTTCGCCGGCCGATATCGAGAACCTGGTGACGCGCCAGCTCGAAAAGGAAATCAAGGGCGTGAACGGGGTGAAAAAAATCAACTCCACCTCGAACCAGGACTATTGCATTGTGGACGTGGAGTTTAACTCCGGCGTGAACGTGCAGTACGCCAAGCAACTCATCAAGGATGCCGTGGACAAGGCCCGCTCCGAACTGCCCAACGACCTGCCCACGCCGCCCACGGTGAACGAGGTGAACATCTCGGAGCAGCCGATTATGTACGTGAACCTGGCCGGCAACCTGCCCAGCAGCCAGCTCAAGAAGTACGCCGACGACTTCCAGGACAAGATTGAGGCCCTGCCCGAAATCACCCGCGTCGATATTATCGGGGCCCTCGACCAGCAGGTGAACGTGGACGTGGACCTGTACAAGTTGCAGGCGTCGCGCCTGGGTTTCAGCGACATCGAGAACGCTATTTCCCGCGAGAACATCACCGTCTCGGGCGGCTCCGTGGACGTGGGCACTCAGAAGCGCGCCGTGCGCGTGGCTGGCCAGTACGTGAACGCCGCCGACATCGCCAACATCCAGGTGAAGAACCTGAACGGCGCCGCCGTGCGCCTCGGCGACATCGCCACCGTGCAGGACGCCTTCAAGGATCGCGAGAGCTTCGCCCGCCTCGACGGCAAGCCCGCCATCACGCTGAACGTGGTGAAGCGCCAGGGCGAAAACCTGATTGCCGCCTCCGACAAAATCAAAAAGGTCATCGCCGACTCCAGAGCCTCGCTGCCCAAAGAGTTGACGATTACGGTGACGGGCGACACGTCGAACGACACGCGCACCACCCTCAACGACCTGATTAACACCATCATCATCGGCTTCTTGCTGGTGACGCTGATCCTCATGTTCTTCATGGGCACCACCAACGCGCTGTTCGTGGGCCTGTCCGTGCCGATTTCGATGTTCCTGGCCTTCCTGGACATCGCCCTGTTCGGCTTCACGCTGAACATGATTGTGCTCTTCGCGGTCCATGAAGCTGACCGCAAACACCGGGTTGATGATGAAGGCCACCACCAGCGAGGCCATCAGCGTGACGATGAGCGTAATGGGCAGATAGAACATGAACTCGCCGATGATGCCCGGCCAGAACGCCAGCGGCACAA
>JANPOR010000060.1:0-15448 GCA_031428075.1 Hymenobacter sp.
CGTGCTTGCCGATGGCAATCAGGTAATGCGCATGCTGCGTCGTGACATCGGTGGTTTTGTAGCCTTGTTCGGCGAGATGCGCCGCGAGGGCGGGCACCGAAGCCTGAGGTTCGAGTTGGAGAATCATGAATTGTGGATAAGAATCGATAAGGACGGGGCGGGCCCCCGCCCGTCGTTGAACGATAATCGCTGATGCGGCGTGAACGGCCGGGCAGGAATAAGTCCCGCCCATACCGTCCAAAAACTAATTCTTAATACCCGCCACGAATGCGGCGGCGGCGGCCGGCGCATCGGCCACTCCATCCAGGGCCCTGATAAGCGCCGAGCCGATGATAGCGCCGTCGGCGTGGCGGCAGGCCCGCTGAAACGAAACCTGGTCGGCAATGCCGAAGCCGATGAGGCGTGGGGTTTTGAGGTTCATCGCCTCGATGCGCCGGAAGTAATCGTCCTGCACCGTGGTATCGGCCGGGCCCGTGTTGCCGGTAATGCCGGGACCCGACACCAAGTACAAAAACGCTTCGCTGATGTTGTCCAGATGGCGGATGCGGGCCTCGCTGGTCTGGGGCGTAATAAAAAAAACCGGCCGTAGGTCGTACCGGTGGAAGGTATCGGCATATTCTTCCTCGTACTCGGCCACCGGTAAGTCGGGCAGGATGATGCCGTCCACGCCAGCGGCGGCGGCTTCGCGGCAAAAATTCTCTACCCCAAATTGCAGCACCGGATTCAGGTAGCCCATGAGCAACACCGGCGTATCGGGCAGGGCCTGCCGCAGCGGCGCAAGCTGGCCAAACAGCGTTCTGATGTTCATGCCATTGACGAGGGCTACCGTACTACTGTGCTGTATCACGGGGCCGTCGGCCAGCGGGTCGGAGAATGGCATCCCGATTTCGAGCATGTCGGCCCCAGCGGCCACCAAGGCCCTGGCCAGCGGCAGCGTGTCGGCCAAGGCCGGGTAGCCGGCAGTGAAGTAGATATTAAGCAGGTTTTGCTTCTGCTCGAAGGCGGTTTTGATGCGGTTCATTAGCGCAAGGTTTCGCAAGATTAGGAGAGGTTTCGCGGGGTGGGCAGGTTTCGATAGGCGTAAGGTCTTGAGGCGCAGCGCCCCGCGGAACCTCTCTTAACCTTGTAACCTTGCGAAACCTTGCGCTCTACACCAGCTTGTCGAGGTTTTTCAAGTAAGTGTCCAAATCCTTGTCGCCGCGGCCCGACAGATTTAACACCACCACGTCGTCGGGGCCCGCACCGAGCTGGCCGAGGGCGGCCAAGGCGTGCGCCGTTTCCAGGGCCGGGATGATGCCTTCGAGACGGGCGCACTCGCTCACGCCAGCCAACGCTTCGTCGTCGGTAATGGCGATGAAGCGGGCCCGGCCGCTGGCGCCCAGCCAAGCGTGCAGGGGCCCAATTCCGGGGTAGTCGAGGCCCGCGCTCAGCGAGTACGGCTCCGTGATTTGGCCGTCGGCGTCCTGCATCAGCAGCGTGCGGCTGCCGTGGATGATGCCCGGCGTGCCCAGCACCGATGTGGCCGCCGAATGCCCAGAATTAATGCCGTGGCCGGCCGCTTCCACCGCTACCAGTTGCACGCTGGGCTCGTCAAGAAAGTGGTAGAACGCACCCGCTGCGTTAGAGCCGCCGCCCACGCAAGCCACTACGTAATCGGGCAGCTCAGAGCCGGTTTTTTCCAGCAGCTGCTTGCGTATCTCTTCGCTGATAACGCTTTGCAGGCGAGCCACCAAATCAGGGTACGGATGGGGGCCCACCACCGAGCCGATGATGTAGTGGGTATCGACGGGGTTGGCAATCCAGTCGCGGATGGCCTCGTTCGTGGCGTCCTTCTGGGTGCGGCTGCCGCTGGTGGCAGGCCGCACTTCCGCCCCTAGCAGGCGCATCCGGGCCACGTTGGAGGCTTGGCGCTCAATGTCGACTGAGCCCATGTACACCACGCAGGGCAGGCCCATCAAGGCGCACACGGTGGCCGTGGCCACGCCGTGCTGGCCGGCCCCGGTTTCGGCAATGATGCGCGTTTTACCCAGGCGCTGGGCCAGCAGAATCTGGCCCACCGTGTTATTGATTTTGTGGGCCCCAGTGTGGCATAAGTCCTCGCGCTTGAGAAATACGCGGGTGTTGTATTTCGCCGACAGCCGCTTGGCTTCGAACAGCGGCGTAGGCCGGCCCACGTAGTCGCGCAGCAGCTGCTCGTAATCGGCGCGGAAGCTCGCCGAAGCCAGTATTTCCTCGTACTGCGTACGCAGTTCTTCCACGTTGGGAAACAGCATTTCGGGCACGAAAGCGCCCCCAAATTCGCCGTCATAGCCGCGGGACGTGGGGTTTTGATAGGAAACCGTGGTAGTTAGAGAGGAAGTCATGGCAGGAAAAATCGATGGTCGTTGGTTGGTTAACAGATGTCGACGCAGTTGGGCTGTTGGGCCGAAATGTAGTGGCTGAGGCGTTAGGCAATTGGCAGGTCGGGTCTGCCCAAACCGGCCAGGAAAGCGGCTACGCGGGCGGGGTCTTTCACACCCGGAGCGGTTTCCATGCCGCTGTTAAGGTCTACCCCAACCAGGCCCCGCAGCCGCAGCGCCTGGATGAGGGATGCGTGTTCGGGCCGCAGGCCGCCGGCCAGCAGGTAGGGCACGGGCAAGGCGTAGTGTTCCAACACGCGCCAGTCGAACGCCCGGCCGTTGCCGCCCGGGGCCGGCCCCAGCGTGTCGAACAAAAAGTAGTCGCAGTGCGGCACGTAGGGATTCAACACACCAAAATCGAACGTTTCTCCCACCCCGAACGACTTAATGACCCGCAGGCCGGCTGCTTGCAGCGCGGCGCACTGGGCGGGCAGCTCCTGGCCGTGCAGCTGGGCCAAGCCCAAGCCGTAACGGCAGGTGGTGGCTAATATGGTTTCGGTCGTAGCGTTGACGAATACCCCCACTCGCTGGATGTGGTCGGGCAGGCCCTGCACAAGGGCAGGCGTCAGGGCTTGGTCGGCACAGCGCGGCGAGTCTGGGGCAAAGATGAAACCCAGAAAATCGGGGTCGAGGCCGGCCACGGCAACCAAGCTGGCGGCTTCGCGCATCCCGCACACTTTCACGAGCAGGCGCGGCAGGGCAGAGCCACCGGGGGCGTCAGGGGCATAAGCTGGAAGCGGGGGCGCAGGGCTGAGCACAACGGGGGGGTTAATTAAAACACTGCGGGAGCAACAGCGGCCACCCCCGGCAAAGTTGCCAGCTCCTGCACCAGCGCCGCGCAGGCCCGCTCGGGCCGAGCACTGCGCATGAAGGCTTCGCCCAGCAAAAAACCCTGGTAGCCCACGCCCCGCAGCCGCCCGATAGCCGCTGCCTGGCTGATGCCGCTTTCCGATATTTTCACGAACTCGCGGGGAATGGCTTCGACCAAACCCAGCGACGTATCAAGGTTCAAGCTGAAATCGTGCAGGTTGCGGTTGTTTACGCCCACCAAATCCACGGCGTCGGGGTGCAGGCTGCGGGCCAGCTCGTCGCCGTCGTGCACTTCGAGCAGCACCTCCATTCCCAAGCTCTTAGCCAGACGGCCTAGAGCCAGGATTTCGGCCGGCGCGAGCACCGCGGCGATGAGCAGCACCGCGTCGGCCCCGATGCTACGGGCTTCGCGAATCTGGTACTCGTCAACCACGAAATCCTTGCGCAGAATCGGGCAGAAATTAAAGCGCCGGGCCGTGGTCAAATCTTCGTTATTGCCGCCAAAAAATTCGCCGTCTGTCAGCACCGATAGTGCCGCCGCGCCGGCCTGCATGTAGCCCAGCGTGGTGCGCTCCACCGGCGCGTAACGGTTTATCCAACCCTGCGAAGGCGACTTGCGCTTGAATTCGGCAATGAGGCCGCTGCTGCCTGGCCGCTGCAAGTAGTGCCGCAGCGACAGCGGCCGACCATGCGTATAAAGACTGGTTTCCAGAAACTTGACGGGCCGCAATTCGCGGCGCTCGGCTACTTCGCGGCGCTTGTGGGCCACAATGCGCTCCAGAATGGTGGGGGTGGATACACTCATTAGTAATAAATAACGCGAAACGCCGCCGCGCGAATCAGGAAACAGTTGAAACAGGAAATCAGCAGTCAGAATAAGCTAGTGGACTGGCAAATGGTTGCGGCTGAGGGCGAATTATTGCGCCGCCAGCATCCGCGTGAAGGCCCCGCGGGCGGCTCCGGAGTCGAGCGATTCGCGGGCCAGGGCCAGGGCCCCGGGCCAGCCCAAGCCGGGACGGGCGCAGCGCAGGGCCAGGGCAGCATTGGCCGTCACCACGTCGCGCTGCACGGGCGTGGCGCGGCCTTCGAGGATGCCCTGGAAGACGGCCGCGGCGGCGGCCACGGTGGGGCCCCCAGCCAGATCGGCGAGGGTGGCGGAGTGCAGGCCCAGACCGGCGGGCGTAAGCAGCTGCTCGCCCTCGTGCCCGGTCACAACCTTGGCCGCGTCGGTGAGGGACAGCTCGTCGTAGCCATCGAGGGCGTGCACCACGGCATAGCGGGTGCCGGTGGGTTGCAATAGGTAATGGTACACGCGCTGCAGCTCCAGGCTGAATACGCCCAGCACCTGCGCGTCGGGCCGGGCCGGGTTCACGAGGGGCCCCAGGATGTTGAAGAACGTGCGCAGGCCCAGCTCGCGGCGCACCGGGCCGGCATGGCGCATGGCCGGATGATAGGTTTGGGCGTGCAAAAAGCAGATGCCGGCCTCGTCGAGCTGCCGCCGCAGCCGGCCGGGCCGGTCCTCAAAATCGGCGCCGAAATGCGCCAGCACGTTCGACGAGCCGCTCACCGACGACACGCCAAAGTTGCCGTGCTTGGCCACCTTCACCCCCGCCCCGGCCACTACAAAACAGGCCAGCGTGGAGATGTTGAACGTGTTTTTGCCATCGCCGCCCGTGCCCACGATGTCCACCAGTTCCGTCGTACCCAGCTCAGGGTCGCGGCACAACTCCAGCAGGGCCTGGCGGAAGCCGCCCAGCTCGGCCACCGTGATGGGCCGCATCCGATACACGGCCAGGAAAGCCGCCGTCTCGGCCGGGTTGGCCCCACCTTCGCCGAGTTGGCGCATGGCGGCGTGGGCCTCGGCCTGCGTCAGGGGTTGGTGGTCGAATAGTTTGGTGAGAATGTCTTTCACAATCGCTGATTAGCCATGATTTTGTTGACTTTTTTTGTTTATTCTCAGACGTTTAGGCCGTCATGCTGAGCGGAGTCGAAGCATCTCTTCCGCTTAATTGTACGGTTGAGTTACTGCCGCAGTAGAGATGCTTCGACTCCGCTCAGCATGACGGCCTGGGGACCCAGATTCTCGTCGTATAACCCATTAGCAATCAACTCAGCCAGTTGCGCAGCATGGCGGGGCCGTGCTCGGTGAGGATGCTTTCGGGGTGGAACTGCACGCCGCGCACATCGTAGCGGCGGTGGCGCAGGGCCATAATCTCGCCGCCGGCGTCGCGGGCGGTCACTTCCAGGTCGGCGGGCATGGTTTCGGGCTGCACGGCCCACGAGTGGTAGCGCCCCACCCGGAAGCGCAGCGGCAGGCCCCGGAACAGCTTTTCATCGGTCACGGTCACGTCGGCGTCGGTGGCCACGCCGTGCACCACGGCTGGCAGGTTGTACAGCGCCGCGCCAAAGCTTTCGGCCAAGCCTTGGTGGCCTAAGCACACGCCCAAGATGCGCTTCGTGGGCGCGTACTTCTCGATGATGCGCGGCATCAACCCCGCCTCCGCCGGCAGGCCGGGGCCGGGCGAGAGTAGCACCGCGTCGTAGGCTTCCACGGCTTCCAGCGGCAGCTTGTCGTTGCGGATGACGGTGGTGTTGGCCCCGTGCCCCAGCTCGCGCAGCAGCTGCACGAGGTTGTAGGTGAAAGAGTCGTAATTGTCGAGGACGAGGATTTTCATTGCAATTAGTTTTTGCTAATCAATAAACCAGATGGTTTCGATTTATTATTCTAGTGAGTCCGGCGAATTCATAAAATCATCAAAAGGTTTCTCATTTATTATTTCCCTTTGCAAAAAAACTTGCGCTTCTTCCATAATTGCCTTCTACTATTCAACGCTTAACACAATATCATTTGTGTTTTAATTTGAATATATTTTCATGCAAAGCTCTTGATTATCTATTACAATCACGTCCATAGTCGAGGCAGAATTATCGTTGATAAATACTTCCAAATAAGCATATCTATTGGCGATGTCTCCTATCTTTTGAAATTTTTATTTTGCCTTCCATTTCAACGCAGGTTGATGTAGTACTGATTATTTACTACTGCGGTAAAATTGCTTTACTATGTTCAGCATGGCGTTCAATTATTATCGCACCTCAGCCGCCGCTTTCAGCGCTTGGCGCAGGGCCCCCAGCTTGTGGTGGACTTCGTTTAATTCCGAGTTCATATCCGAAGCGGCCACCACGCCGGCCCCGGCCTGAAAATATAGCTGGTTGGCGTGGCTGAGGAAGGAGCGAATCATAATGGCGTGGTTGAAGCTACCGTCGAACCCCAGGTGGCCCAGGGCCCCGCCGTAGTAGCCGCGGGCGGTGGGCTCGAGGCCGTCGATGAGCTGCACAGCGCGGTGCTTGGGGGCCCCGGAGAGCGTGCCGGCCGGGAAGGTGTCGGCCACCACTTGCAGCGTGTCGGTGCCGGGCAGCAGTTGGGCCGTGACGTGGCTCACGAGGTGGATGACGTGCGAATAGAACTGGATTTCGCGCAGCGTGCGCACCTGCACGTCGGTGCCGTGCCGGGCGAGGTCGTTGCGGGCCAAGTCCACCAGCATCACGTGCTCGGCGTTTTCCTTGGGGTCGGCGGCCAAGCGCTGGGCGGCGGCCGTGTCGGCGGCGTCGTCGCCGGTGCGGCGGTAAGTGCCGGCGATGGGGTACAGGCTGGCCTCGGGGCCCTGCACGCGCAGCTGCGCCTCAGGCGACGAGCCAAATATTTTGTAGTCGCCGTAGTCGAAATAGAACAGGTACGGCGAGGGGTTGATGGAGCGCAGGGCCCGGTACACGTTGAACTCGTCGCCCGTGAACCCCTGCTGGAAGCGCCGCGACACCACAATCTGGAACACGTCGCCGCGGTGGCAGTGGGCCTGGCCCTGCGCCAACCGCACCAAGAACTCAGCGTCGGTCTGGTTACTGGCTTCTTCGCCTGCGAGGGCAAATCCGAAGGCCGGCACTCCCGGGTTGCGCACCAGGTTTTCGAGGCGGTCGAGGCCATCAGGAGCCGCCTCGGCACCGTCGGCGCTGTGCTCGAACAGGTGCAGCTCCTGCCGGAAGTGGTTGAAGGCGATGACGTAGCGGTACACGCCGTAGCGCATCAGCGGGATGTCGCCGGCCGGGACTTTTTCCAGGTCCAACGTCACGTCCTCAAACGCCTGCACGGCCTCATAGCCCAAATACCCGAACAAGCCCGTGCTGATGAACGGGAACGCCGGGGCGCTGGCATCGGGCACGAAAGCGGCGGCGAAGTCGCGAAGCCGGGCCAAGGCCTCGCGGGGTTCAGCCAACTGCTCGGCAGTGGCCTGGGCGTAGGGCCCGGTTTGGTGCAGCAGGCCGCCGCGCTGCAGCTCGAAGGTGGCCAGCGGCTCGCACACGAGGTAGCTAAAAGCGTTTTGCTGGCCGTGGTAGTCGGCGCTTTCCAGCAGCAGGCAGTTGGCGTAGTGGTCGCGCAGGCGCAGGTACAGGCCCACCGGCGTCACGGTGTCGGCGAGTAGGCGGCGGTGGCGGGTGCGGAGCTGGTGCAGGGGTTGAGCAGGCATTGTAAATGACAAGGGCGGGTTGAGTGTGGGCCGGCCGAAAATGCAAAAAGCCCAGCTAGGCGGCCGGGCTTTTCGTGAGATATAGTAAAATCAAGTACTGATTTTACCGCGCGCACTGGCTGTCCGGTCCGGAAATACGGAGCGGCCACCACCAAGCTTGCGAAGTTGATTGCGAAGACATTGCTAAATTAAGGGCCAGCGGGTGCCGCCGACGAGGCAAAGGTAAGCGCGGTTTCTAATTTACCAAGTCGGGGCCGATTTTGTTTGGGCAAGGCTCCGGCAAGCCCGCAGTAAACAATTGTGACACTTTTTAGCTTTAGGTGCCACTTAATTTTTCACTCTTTTTTCCAACACCAATGAAACAGTTTTTCTTTGCCGCTGGGGCCGTCCTGGCCCTGGCCACCGCTCCCGCCGTGGCCCAGAAACTTGCCCCGATGGCTCCCATGGCCAACTGCTGCGCCAGGCCGGTGGCTGCCACCGAGACGTTCGCTATGCTGGCCTCCAGCAAAGAATTTGTAAACAGCCACGAAACGCCCCGGTCCTACACCTACGAAGGAGTGGGCGAAGCCATTGAGTTCAAGACCTCGGACGGCACGCCCGGCCACGGCTTCGAAATCAAGAGCGCTAAGCCCAGCGCCAAGTACCTGTTCGTGATTCACGAGTACTGGGGCCTGAACGACTACATCAAGAAAGAAGTCGCCCAGTATGCCCAAGAGCTGCCCGACGTGAACGTCATCGCCGTAGACCTCTACGATGGCAAAGTGGCCACCACCCAGGAGCAGGCCGGCCAGTACATGGCCGCCGTGAAAACCGAGCGCGCCACCGCTATCCTCAAAGGTGCGGAGGCCTATGCGGGCCCCAAAGCTGCTTTTGCATCCATCGGCTGGTGCTTCGGCGGCGGCTGGAGCTTGCAGGAAGCCCTGCTGGGTGGCAAGCAAACGGTAGGCTGCGTGATGTACTACGGCATGCCAGAGAAAAACGTCGAGCGCCTGAAATCGCTGAACACGGACGTGCTCGGCATTTTTGCCACCCAGGATAAGTGGATTAACCCCGAAGTAGTAGCCCAGTTCCAGAAGGATATGGCCGCCGCCGGCAAAAAGGTAACCATCAAGAGCTACGATGCCGAACATGCCTTCGCTAACCCCTCGAACCCCAAATTCAAGCAGGACGATGCCGCCGACGCCCACAAGCTGGCCCTGGCCTACCTGAAAACCAAGTTTGCCAACGCTCGCACGGTTAAATAGCCACGGTTATTTCCTTAGAAAAGGCCGTCCGGTTCGTTCCGGGCGGCCTTTTTCGTATGCATAAACGACGCTTCCTACCGGTTGTTCATCTGCTGAAAAGCGGCGTCCAGCTCGGCCCGCGAAGCAAAACGAGATTGCTCCGACGAGCCATAGCCCACTTCCTGCTCGCCGGCGGCCAGGCGGGCCATGACGGAATCAGCGAAGGCATCGACGGGCTCGCCGAAAGTGTGCAGGCCGGGACCGCCAAGGTCGGTGTTCACGGCCGGGGGCACGATTTCGAGCACCTGCACGCCAACGCCCGCCAACTCGTGCCGCAACGAAAGCGTGAAGGAGTGCAATGCCGCCTTTGTGGCGCAGTACACAGGCATCATCGCCATGGGGGCGAACGCCAGGCCCGAGGTAACGTTGATGATGGCCGCGCCGGGCTGCTGGCGCAGGTGCGGCACGAGCAGCGCGGCGAGGTGAACGGGCGCGTCGAAATTGATGGCGATTTCCTCGCGGCGGGTTTCCCAGGCCGCCGTTTCGTCGGCGAACGACAGGCGGTTTTGGATGCCGGCGTTGTTGACGAGCACGTTGAGATTGGGGAAAGCAGCCGTGGCCCAGGCAGCCAGGGCGGTACGGCCGGTGGCGTCGGACACGTTGGCTACGTGGGTGTACAGGCCGGGGTATTGCTGCTGGGCCTCGGCCAGTTTGTCGGCGCGGCGGCCGCACACAATGACGGTGCTGCCGGCTTGCAGGAAGCGGGCGGCGAGGGCCAGGCCGATGCCGGTTGCACCGCCAGTAACGAGAACGGTGTTGTCGGATAAGTTCATGCAGACGAGGTGCGGACGGTTGTTTTGCTCCGCGTGTACGCCAACAGCGCCCCCTACGGCCAAGTTTCGGGGCCGAGGCCCTACTTTTCGGTCCCGAACCCTTCGTCCCTTACCCGCCCATGAACGCTCTGCTGCTGATTGACGTACAAAACGATTTCGTGCCCGGCGGCGCGCTAGCCGTGCCCGGGGGCGATGCCATCATCGAGAAGCTCAACGAATTGCAGCCGCGGTTCAGCCTCGTGGTGGCCTCGCAGGATTGGCACCCAGCCGGGCACCGCAGCTTTGCCAGCGCCCACCCGGGCCACGCGGCATTCACCGAAACCGAGTGGCAGGGCCTGCCCCAGATGCTGTGGCCCGACCATTGCGTGCAGGGCACACCCGGCGCCGAGCTGCACCCGGCTTTGAACACCAGCCGGGTGGAAGCCATTTTCCGCAAAGGCACCGACCCGGACATCGATTCGTACAGCGCATTTTTCGACAACGGCCACCGCAAGGCCACCGGCCTGGGGGCCTACCTGCGCGGCCGGGACGTCACACGAGTGTATATTGCCGGCCTCGCGGCCGACTACTGTGTGTACTTCACCGCTAAAGACGCGCTGGCCGAAGGCTTCGAAGCCGTGGTGCTCGAAGATGCCACCCGCGCCATTTCAGCCCCGGGCTGGAAAGCGGCGAAGCAAGACTTGCTGGCCCTGGGGGCCCTGGTGCAAACCAGCCACGCCGGTTTGCGCGAGCCGTAAACGCCAACTATTACCGCTATCAAGAGCGGTCATGCTTCAATGCGTTCAGCATGACCGCTCTTTTGGTTGGGTAAATCTTTTACGGCGTGATGGTGACGATGCTGCCGTCGGGGTTGCGCTTTAGTTCGGTCACTTTCACGTTGCGCAGCCAGGTTTTGCCGCTCAGTTGGGTGTCATGGTAGAAGATATACCACTTGCCCTTAAACTCCACGATGGAATGGTGCGTCGTCCAGCCTTCCACCGGCTTCATGACCACGCCTTTGTATGTGAAGGGACCGTAGGGTGAGGTACCCACGGCGTACACCAGCAGATGCGGGTCACCGGTCGAGTACGAGAAGTAATACTTGCCCTGGTACTTGTGCAGCCAGCCGCCCTCGAAGAAGCGGTGCTTGGTGTCGCTGGCCAGCAGAGGCTTGCCGAGCGAGTCGAGGATGATGATTTCCTTCACCGGGCCGGCGAAGTGCTTCATGTCGGCGCTGAGGGCAGCCACGCGGGGCCCCACGGCGGGCACGTTGCCGGGCTTTTTATCGGGCGCGGCGGCGTTGTACTTGCCGGTGGCCCAGCGCTGAAGCTGCCCGCCCCACAGGCCCCCGAAGTACATGTAAGCCTTGCCGCCGGCATCGGCAAACACGGCCGGGTCGATGCTGAAGCTGCCGGCGATGGGCGCGGCCTCGGCCTTGAACGGACCGGTGGGCGACGGGCTGGTGGCCACGCCGATGCGGAACACGTCCTGCTTGTCTTTCAGCGGGAAGTACAGATAGTAGGCGCCGTTTTTGAAGGCCACGTCGGGGGCCCACAGCTGGCGGCCGGCCCACGGAATATCCTTGGTATCGAGGGCCACGCCGTGGTCGGTCACCTTACCACCGATGCTGTCGAGCGACAAAACGTGGTAGTCGCGCATGGCGAAATGGTCGCCGTTATCGTTCTCCGGGATGCCCGCCTCGATGTCGTGCGAGGGGTAGATGTAGATTTTACCGTTGAAGACGTGCGCCGACGGGTCGGCGGTGTAAATGCCGCGCACCAGTGGCTGGGCCAGGTACTTTTTGCCGGTCGAGTCGACCTTTGCGGCGGGCGCGGCGGCTTCGGGGGCGGCGGTTTGTTGCTGGACAGGCTGGCTTTGGCAGGCGGCAAGCAGCGCGGGCAGCACCAGCAGCATGGCCGGGCGGCGGGTGAATGAATTGCGGGGCATGAGGGTGGGCTGAATCGTTGTTGGCACAAGGTACGTGCGCGATTTTTTGCCCTACCTATCGGTTTCAATGGGGATAGTTTGCGACATTATTGCGCGCATTATTTCCCGGCGATAACCGAGCTTTCGACCTGAAAACAGCCCACGGCACTACACTGCCGAGGCCCCCGCCGCTCGCGCCACCACCGCAAATAACGGGTCGCCCCCGATGGGGCTGCGGTCAAGCAACTCAATATTCTGCCAGCCGCCCGCCGTTTGCAAAAACTGGCGCACCAAGGCCAGGTGGCCGCGGTCGTCGAGGGCGTGCCAGGCAGCGATGGCTTTGCTCGGGAAGCAGCGGTTTGAGAAGGTGACGACCAGCGGGGCCCCGGGCCGGAGCACGCGGGCCAACTCGCGCAACACCGCTACGGGCTGGGTGAGATAGTCGATGGACACGCAAATGGCGGCCCCATCAAACTCGTCGTCGGTAAAGGGCAGGACGGGCCGTTGGTTGAGGTCTTGCACAACGTGGGCGGTCAGGCGGGAGTTGGCACTCAGCTCGGCGGCGTTCATGCCCAAGCCCACCACGTGGCGGTAGAGCACGCCAGCGGGCAGGTGGCTCACCCAGCTGCTCATCAGGTCGAGCAGGGCCCCACCGGCCGGAAAATACTCGTGGTAGAGCTGCGTAACGGCCGCCACGGCTTTTTCGTCGATGTGGGTAACGAAGCGCGGGGCCCGGTAAAACTGCGCGTCGGGGGCCTCGTCGAGGCGCCGGAAAGTGCCGGCGGGAAAAGGGAGTGGAGAATCGGGGCTCATCAAGGGCGTTTGCCCGCTTAACGCTAAAGCTACTCCAGTTAGTTGCACCCAGGCCCCGCTCCTACTTTTGCCCCATGCTGCCCGCCTTCCCCCTTCGCCCCGCCATACCCGCCGACGTGCCGGCCCTTGCTGCCCTCGTCAACCGCGCCTATCGGGGCGAGGCTTCCCGCCAGGGCTGGACCACCGAGGCCCACCTGCTCGACGGGCCCCGCACCGACGAAGCCGCCTTGCACGACCTGCTGGCCGCTACGGACGCCGTTATTCTCCAAATTTTCGACGCGGCCGGCGGCCTCGTGGGCTGCGTGTACTTGCAGCCGCGGGCCGGCCGCCTTTACCTCGGCACGCTGGCGGTGGCCCCCGAGGCCCAGGCCCACGGCATCGGGGGCCACCTGCTGGCCGCCGCCGAAACCCAGGCCCGGCGGCAAGGCTGCTCGCACGTAAAAATCACGGTGCTCGCGGCCCGGCCCGAGCTGCTGGCCTGGTACGAGCGGCGCGGCTACGCGCGCACCGGCGCCACCGAGCCGTTTCCGACCGACGCCCGTTTCGGCCGGCCCCGGCAGCCACTGGAATTGCTGGTGCTGGAAAAGGCGTTGTAGGCTGGCGTTTCGGTCCCGTTTCGGCGGTAAAGCGTTGGTGTTGTTTCTTTTCAGCCGGCGCTGTATCCAACCCGCCGGGACGGCCGTGTGCCTATTCGCTCATTCACTCCTTTCCCCCATTCACCGATATGGATACCGTGGCCGCTGGCGTGACTCAGCTGCGCATTCAGCACTTCGTCAGCGTTTATTTTGTCGATACCGGCACGCCCGGCGACTGGGTACTGATCGGTACTGGCCTACCTGGCAGCGAGAAAGCCATCCGCGCCGCCGCTGCCGAGCTGTACGGGGCGGGCATCGCGCCCCAGGCCATCGTCCTCACCCACGGCCACCTCTTACCTCGGCTCGGCCTTGGCGCTTGCCACCGCCTGGCACGTGCCGGTGCTGGTGCACCCGCTGGAGCTGCCCCACATTACGGCCCAGGCCCTGTACCCGCCGCGCGACCTTACCGTGGGCGGCTCTTTGGCGTTTGCCAGCCGCTTTTCCCCTGCCCAACTGCCGGACTTGCGTGACGTGGCCTAGGTGCTGCCCACCATCGACTACACCGTACCGTACCTACCCGCTTGGCGCTGGCTGCACGTGCCGGGCCACGCCCCGAGCCAAATCGTCCTGTTTCGTGCCGCCGACCGCCCGCTGCTCGGGGCCGATGCTTTTGCCACCACCCACTACGATTCCCTGCCGGCGGTGCTGCTGGGGCTGCCTAAAATCAGCCGGGCCGGCACGCCCTTCCACTACGACTGGGCCGCGGCCCGGCAATCGGTGCAGGGGTTAGCCGCCCTCAACCCCCGCCGCCATCAGCTGCGGCCACGAGCCCGCCCGCACCGACGCCAGCGGGGTAGAACACTTACCCCTGCCCGTGCCCGACCCCCTGCCCCGCTAGGCGGCAGCGCTGGCCGCATTTGTACTGGCTGGCTGAGCCGCCGGGCGGCTGCGCCGGCGGCGCCAGGGCACCCCGGGGCCGAACAGGCGCGTATATTCACCGTCGTAAGCGACATTTTTCTACTGCAATTTTCTTGCATGACGCCACAGGAAATCACCCAGCACATCCACGTACCAGACGAGGACCGGACCACTCCTATCAAGGAGAACGAGGCCCAGTTCATCTTCAATTTTCTGCGCCAGCACCAACTTAAGGACACCCTGGAGTGCGGCTTTGCTTACGCCCGTTCGGGTTCCCACATCATGGCGGCCACGGGCAGCCGGCACGTGGCCATTGACCCGTTTCAGGAGCGCTACGGTAACTGGGGGCTGCGCAACGTAGAGAAGCTGGGCCTCGACGGCCAACTCGAATTCCACCAGGATTTCTCGCACAACGTGCTACCCCAGCTGCTGCGGGAAGGCCGGCAGTTCGACTTTATTTTCATCGACGGCGACCATAAGTTTGACGGCGTACTGGTGGATTTCTACTACGCCGATCTGTTGCTGCGGCCGGGGGGCTACATCCTGTTCCACGACACGTGGATGCGCAGCACAAGCCTCGTCACGTCCTTCGTGGCGACGAACCGCGCCGACTACCGCACCGTGCCCACACCGCTGCGCAACCTGCACCTGGTGCATAAGATCGGCCAGGACGTCCGCAACGGCATGTTCTTCCGGGAGTTTTATACGTTCAGCAAAATTGTGACCCACTCAGTCATCCGCTGGATTACCACGGGCCGCGAATCCCCTCTGAAGCGGGCCGTACTGTACCTCAAAGAGCACGTAAAATGACGGATCGTGCCCGCCGCCGCTGGCTGGGGGCCCTGCTCGGCGCGGCGCTGGCCCCGGGCGCCGCGTTGGCGCAAGTGAGGCGCCCGGGCCCGCCCCCCGGCTTCTACACTACTTACCGCTACACAGCCTATACGGTGTACGACCACACCACCGGCGACCCGCCCACCCGCGTCGCCGGGATCGGGGGCACGCTCACGCTCTTTCCCACGGGGGCCTATGACAAACGCCTGCGCATCACGGGGCCCAACGGGCCGCTCGATTTTGTGCAGCACGGCCGTTGCACTGTGAGCGGCGACAGCATCCGCTTTGCCTTCACCGACGCCAAGGGTTACGACGTGCAGCGCGGCACCTTCCGCTACGACGCCCGGACGCGGCACCTCATCGTGGCCATCGCCGGCTACCCGCCTGGTAGCCAGGGCGTCTACGAGCTGGCGGCCTACGGCCGTTTGGCCATAGGCCCCGCACCCAGGGCGCAGCTAGCCCCGGGCAAAAGGCCGTAGGCCGCGGCCAAACCCCGGCTGGTGACTGGGCGCGACGCCGGGCCTCTGGGGGGCCAACAGCGAGACACAAGGCTCGCGGAAACCTAGTGAACGCCGCGGACTACTGGCGCTTACAAGCCACGTTGTTGTAATAGAACCG
>JANPOR010000061.1:0-7002 GCA_031428075.1 Hymenobacter sp.
AGGCCGCTGGCCCGCAAGCGCGGAGCCGCTACCACGTGCTGCCCGATGAGAAACTCGGGGTTGCGGCCCGAAATAAGCGAAAGCAGCAGCAGGCCGTCGGCAGGACCCTCCAAGTGCAGGCTGTGGCTGGGAAACAGCAGCACTGGTACATCGCTGTGGGCCTTTAACAATGTCAAAAGGGCAGCTTGGTGCGCGCTAAGCACCAAGCTGCCCCCCACGAAAAAGTAGTCGACGGGGTGCGAATCTACCCGCGCCAGTAGGTCGCGGAGGCCAGTTTCAGTGAAATCATCGGGGTCGAGCAACACCGCCAGCGCTTTGCGGCCGTGGTGCCGACGAGCAGTAAAAGAATCAAGTAAGTTGCTGGCGGGGGGCATCCGTGGAGCTGGGCTGAGCGGAAGTAAACGGCCCCGCGGCCCCCGCACCGGCGGCAGCCGCATCGGCGCTGGCCGCAAGGTCGGGATTTTTGGGCGCTTGCGCATCTTCCACCGCCGTTTTCACGGCTTGGCGGCCAGCCAGCGCCGCCAAACCGGCTGCCAAGGCCTGGGAGAGCAGCCTACGGACAGATTCTGACTGCCATGCCGCTTTAGCCAAGGTACCCAGCGTTTCGATTGCACCGGGGCTAAGCAAAGGCCTGCGAGGAGCCGGGTCTTTCTTCTGGGGGCCCTTCTTCTGAGAAATCACTTTAGAGGTTGACCCAGCTTTAGGTGCTTCTTTCGAACCTAAATCATGGTCTAGTGCCGCTGGACGAGGCGGCGCCACGGGCTGGGGCTCGAATGGATCGGGCTCATGCGTGGCAGGGCCCGGCTGGGGTGCGGTTTCATTCGTGTCGCTATCGAACTCCAACGCTTCTTGGAACACGGCCGCCGAGGCCGCGGCCGACTTGGGACCATTGGGATCTTTCGGGCTTTTTTTTACTTTTTTACCTTCAGCTACGCCGGCATCCGGGCCGCTTTCGTTGTCGAAGCGGTGGGGCCGGTTTTTCTTGCGGCCCAGCAGGCGCGTAATCAACCAAACGGTGCCGGCCACGCCCGCCCCGGTCAGAGCAAACTTACCCATCTGGACGGTTTTCTCCTTAATTTGTTCAACGTCGCCGCGCAAGGCGCGCTCGTATTCGAGCTTTTTTTGTTCTAAAAACTCTTTTTCGTCGTTGAAAAGCGGGTTATGCAGGTCACTCATGGCGAAAGAATGGGGTAAAAAAGAGAGTTTAGTGCTTGTCAGCTTTGTAGATGGTGTCTTTCAGGGTTTTATCAGCTAAATTTTGGAAAGCCTTTTTGTCTACGCCCACCAGCACCAGCACCAGCAACAGCAGGTAGAAACCGGCCACGGCAGCGAAGCCAAGTGACGGGCTATCGAATACATTATTCAGGGCCAGGGCCGCGTACAGATTTAGAAAGAGGAAAAACATCAAGCCGAAAAATGCCAGAAACACGCCGTGCAGGACACTAACAAACAAAGAATTGGCACGTTGCTGCAGCTCCAGGCGCATCAAATCGATACGGGTGTCGATGTAGCCGGTGAGGTTGCTGAGGATGCTGTCGGGGCGCGGAGCGGAGGAGTGATCGTCGTGAGCCATGTTGCAAAAGAAGAAACGAAAGAATGTCGAAAACCGGTGCCAGTGGGCAGCACTGCGCCACTTCTACGCAAAACTGCGGGTCAGGGCTGACTTTTGCAGCGGGCGGCGGCGCAACTCGGCCGTTTCCTTTGTTGTTGCGTTTGCCTCGCGGCCCCGGGGCCCGTTCTGCTACTTATTTTTTCGTGAGCCAAACCCATTATCAAGTGCTGGGCGTCGCCCCCACCGCGTCGGCCGCCGACGTGAAGCGCGCTTATCGGAAACTGGTGGTGCGTTACCATCCCGACAAACACGGCGGCGATACCCGCTACGAAGAGCAATTCAAGGCCGTGGCCCTGGCCTACGGTGTGCTCGGCAACCCCGGCCGGCGCGCCACCTACGATTTCCAACTGTCGCAGGCCAACCACCGCGCCGACGAGGAGCAGCGCCGCCAGCAATACCGGCCGGCTGGCCAGCACGTGTACGGAGTGCCCATGCCGCCGCCAGCGCCGTTGCGCACGCGACCACCGGCCAACAGCCGCGAGCGCCACTACCAAGCCATCCCGCGCCAGCGCGTCCGTTTCGTACGGCGCGACTGGCTGCTGACGCTGGCTTTCCTGGCAGCCACGGCGCTGTTCAGTCTGTCAGTGAAGGCGACCATGGACCGGGTGACCGCCAATGCTCATTACCGCGACGGCATCGCGGCATACGCGGCTAGCGATTGGAACACCGCTTATAATGAATTTAACCAAGCTCTTGATTTTCGGCCCAACGCCTCTGCAGCCCTGCGCCGCCGCGGCGAGTTGAAGCTGCTGGTCGGCCACGACCCCGCCGGGGCCCGCGCCGACTTGCAGGCTGCCTTGCTTCGAGAAACACCGCCCACCGTGGCTGCCCGCCTTTACTACTACCTCGGACGCTGCGAAACGTCGCTGAACCATCCCACTCAAGCCGACGCGGAGTACTCGCGGGCCCTAGCCCTCGACCCGGCCCTAGGGCCCGCCTGGCTGGGAAGGGGCCGGGGCCGCCTGCTCGACTTACGTCGCCCCGCCGACGCTTTGGCCGATTTCGACCAAGCCCTGCGGCAGCCGCCCGCCAGCGGGCAGCCCCCGCTTTGGCGGGCGGTGCAGTTGCGTGGCCTAGCCTTGGCTACCCTGGGCCGCTACGATGATGCCCGCACCGCCTACGAAGCCGCGCTGCTAGCCCGTCCGCGCGACGGGCAGACGCACTTTCTACTCGGCCGCCTGGCTCAGCACTTAGGCGATTCGGTAGCGGCCTGCGAATTTTTCCGGCGCGCTCTGGCCCTGGGCTACGCTTATTCCGGCCCTGCCTATAAACTAAGCTGCCACTAGGGGCCAGCAAATAATTAAAAACCCCGCTGACTTTGCGTCAGCGGGGTTTTTAGCTTTCATAAGCAGTTGCTTAGTTGGGCATCAGTACGGTGTCGATGACGTGGATTACGCCGTTGCTCTGGATAACGTCGTAGGTCGAGATGGTCGAAATACCGCCTTTCTCGTCCTTCAGCACGATGTTCTCCGGGCCGTTCATCATGGCCTTCAAGGTGCCGCCGCTCACGGTTTTGAGTGTAGCCGTGCCTTTGCCGGCTTTGATAGCGGCCTTGATTTTAGCGGCCGTCATGTTGCCCGCTACCACGTGGTAAGTCAGGATTTTGGTCAGGGTGGCTTTATTCTCGGGCTTCACCAAAGTCTCCACGGTGCCGGCGGGCAGTGCATTGAAGGCTTCGTTGGTGGGGGCGAACACGGTGAAGGGGCCCTTACCTTGCAGCGTTTCAACCAAGCCGGCGGCTTTCACAGCGGCCACCAGGGTGGTATGGTCCTTCGAATTCACCGCGTTGGCTATGATGTCTTTGGTTGGGAGCATGGCCATGCCGCCCACCATCACAGTGCCGGGGGTCATCGTGGCTTGGGCCGAGGCGGCCGTCGAAATGCCAGCGCTTAGCAGAGCGGCCGCAGCCAGGGAGAGCAGGTTATTTTTCATCAGGTAAACAGAAAGAATGAGGATTGAAATTAACAAGCCATCTACGTTAAGGCTCCAGTCACCGGATTGCGGCACGGTATTTTTTTCTGATTTTCCGGCCATTGCTCACCGACCTTTTCGTCCGCGACCGGGCGCAAAAGCAGCTTGCAACTGCTACGTTTTTTGGAAGTGGCAACAGCTGCACTAGAATGCCCGGGCCCATCAGGCGTGGTTCAACCTTTCCCGAACAGCCAGGCAGGCATTGGCCCCACGTGTGCTCTCAGCACTAGGCGCCTTCACCTGGTTTCGGTAAGGAGCTTGCATTTGGCAGGCCAGTTGAATGACGCATCAAACTCACCGGGGCGCTTAACCGTGCTGCTGCATTCTGCGTTTTTGCGGCAGGGCCCCCAGTAGCCGTTCGGCGCGAGCCGGTCGCGAATCTTATAACTCTGCGCGGGAATTGCGCACCTGAACCGGTGCACCGACCCGGTTGCTTTGTTGTTGGATAGGCATACCCCCATCCGGTTCCCGAACCGCCCCGCCATGAACCCTCTTCCCACCGCCTTGGAAACCACCGCTACGGAAACCGCTACCCTCGACATCGAGGGTATGACCTGTGCCTCATGCTCCAACTTCGTGGAACGGGCCCTGAGCCGCACGCCCGGCGTGCAGCGGGCCGTAGTGAACCTGGCCACCGAGAAGGCCACCGTCGATTTCGTGCCCGGCCAAATCACCCGCGCCGGCCTAAAAGCCGCCGTGGAGCAGGCCGGCTACGGAGTGGCCGTAACGGCAGCCAGCCGCGCGGCCACCGCCCTTAGCCCCCTGGCCTCCGACGACGAGCTGGACGCCCGTAAGGCCACGGCTTATGCCAAGCTGCGCCGTCGCTTTGGGGCGGCCGCCGGGCTGGCAGCCGTCGTGATGCTGTTGAGCATGGCCATGTTCTGGCCCGCGTCGACGCGCTTCATCAATGCGTCGGCCCTCAACTACGTGCAGCTGGGGCTGACGCTGCCAGTTATCTTCTATTGCGGCCGCGAGTTCTACGTTTCGGCTTGGAACGGGCTCCGGCACCGCACCGCCAGCATGGACACGCTCATTGCCGTGGGCACGGGGGCGGCGTTTCTGTTCAGCCTGGTGGCGACCCTGCTGCCGGGCTGGCTCACCGGCCAGGGTATTGCCCCGCACGTGTACTACGACACCACGGCCACCATCATCGCCCTGATTCTGCTGGGCAAGGTGCTGGAGGCGCGGGCTAAAGGGCGCACTTCGGCCGCCCTTAAAGCGCTGTTGGGCCTGCAGGTCCGTACCGCCCGCGTGGTGCGCGGCGCCCAAGAAGTAGACGTGCCCATCGAGCAGGTACAACTCGGCGACGTAGTGGTAGTGCGCCCCGGCGAGAAGGTAGCCACCGACGGCATCATCCAAGAAGGCCAGTCGGCCGTGGATGAAGCCATGCTGACCGGCGAAAGCCTGCCGGTGGAGAAAAAAACGGGCGACCCGGTGTTCGGGGCCACGCTCAACAAGACGGGCTCATTCCGCTTTCGAGTCACAAGAGTGGGGGCCGAAACTATGCTGGCGCAGATTGTGAAGCTCGTGAGCGAGGCCCAAGGCAGCCGCGCCCCAATTCAGCGCTTGGCCGATAAGGTCAGCGCCGTGTTCGTGCCGACGGTGATCATCATCGCCCTGGCCACCTTCGTACTGTGGTTCGACTTCGCGCCCGAGGCTACCCGACTGCCGATGGCCCTGACGGGCTTCGTGGCCGTGCTCATCATCGCCTGCCCCTGCGCACTGGGCCTGGCCACGCCCACCGCCATCATGGTCGGCACGGGCAAGGGGGCCGAGTACGGCGTACTCATCCGCAACGCGGAAGCCTTGGAAAAAGCTTACCAGGTAAACACGGTGCTGCTGGATAAAACCGGCACCATCACCCGCGGCGAGCCAACCGTGACGGACTTGCTGACCCTGCCCGGCTACCGGGCCACCGACCTGCTACCGCTGCTGGCTGCCGTGGAGCGGCAGAGCGAACACCCGCTCGCCGCTGCCGTGGTTCGCTACGCGGAAGCCGCCGGCACGGCCCCGGCCGGGGCTCCCGCTGCCCTGGCCACTGCCGGCTTCCGGGCCATCGAAGGCCAGGGGGCGGCGGCCAATGTAGGCGGCCGCGCCGTGCTCGTCGGCAACCAGCGTCTGTTGCGCGAAGCCGGTGTGACCACGACCCCGGCGCAGGAGCGAGCAGCCGCCGGCCTGCTGGCGCAGGCTAAAACTGTGCTCTACGTGGCGGTTGATGGGCAACCGGCCGCTGTTATCGGCGTGGCCGATACCCTGCGCGAAACCTCAGCCGCCGCTATTAAGGAGTTGCAGCGCCAAGGCTTGGAGGTGGTGATGATGACCGGCGACAATCCCCAAACTGCCGCCGAGGTGGCCCGCCAGGTGGGCATCACCCGCTACTTTGCCGAGGTACTGCCGGCCGATAAAGCCGGCAAGGTGCAGCAGCTGCAAGCCGAAGGCCGCACGGTAGCAATGGTGGGCGACGGCATCAACGATGCGCCCGCCCTGGCTCGCGCCGACGTGGGCCTGGCCATGGCCACCGGCACTGACGTGGCGATGGAAGCCGCCCCCATTACCCTGATGCGGGCCGATCTGAACGGGGTGGTGACGGCCATCGCCCTCTCGCGCCAGACTATGCGCACCATCAAGCAGAACCTGTTCTTTGCTTTTGTTTACAACGTGCTGGGCATCCCGATTGCCGCCGGGCTGCTCTACCCCTTCACCGGCTGGCTGCTCTCGCCAATGCTGGCCGCTGGGGCCATGGCCCTAAGCTCGGTGTCGGTGCTGACCAACTCGCTGCGTCTGCGCGGCTTTACTCCTCAATTATAACCAGCATGGATACTACCCAATTGCTCGTAACCCTGGTTGGCGGCGGACTCATCGCCTTCGTCGGCTGGTTCTTTTTCCTAGCCCCGCACCAGTTGGCCACGGCGGTTTCCTCATCTACGGGCATTCAGAAGGTGAACATCACGGTGAAGGGCGGCTACTCACCCGACGTGATTGAGGTGAAAAAGGGCCAGGCCGTGCAGCTTAACTTCTACCGCGACGAAGACAGCAGTTGCTCGGAGGAGTTGCTAATGCCCGACTTCAGCATTCGCCGCGAGCTGCCCGCGTTCCAGACCACGGCCGTGGAGTTTCTCCCCCAGCAGACCGGTCGCTTCGAGTTCACCTGCGGCATGCACATGCTGCGCGGCAGCTTGGTCGTCGTGTAAGCTCGCCGGCCGCCCCGCATTATTCCACCCCCGTGCAGGGGGCCCTGGCCCTACAGTTATTGTGTTGCCGTTTACTAACAACCGCACGAAGATGCCAGTCCGTAGGGGCCCGGCCTGTCTTCAGAAACTATGGTTTGGCCTGACGCTTGTCTCGGGGCTTACGGGGCCCGGGGCCCTTTTACCCGCACCCCGGAAACGCGTCCGGACCCATGCCGTATAGGACGATGG
>JANPOR010000062.1:0-6674 GCA_031428075.1 Hymenobacter sp.
AAACTGGCGCATTTTGTCAGGGTTTAGGGCCCTGGCACGGGAAATGACGTGCTTCTCTCCATCCTGATTACCCATCTTTTTAACCTTAACAAACCCAGAATGGCACTTAGCATGAAACCGCTGGCCGACCGCGTCATCGTCCGCGCCGCCGCCGCCGAGGAAAAAACCAAATCCGGCATCATCATCCCCGACACCGCCAAGGAGAAACCCCAACGTGGCGAAGTGGTGGCTGTAGGCGAAGGTAAAACCGCCGATAGCGGCTCGCTCATCAAGCCCCAGGTCGCCGTGGGCGACCAAGTGCTTTACGGTAAATACGCCGGCACGGAAATTACCGTCGATGGCGAAGACCTGCTCATCATGCGCGAGTCGGACATCTTCGCGGTGCTGTAGGCCCGTGTTGCTGTCCAATTTCTTTTTTAATAAACAACCCCGTTTAACCATTTAAAATGGCTAAGAACATCCAATTCGACACCGAAGGCCGCGCCCGCTTGCAGGCCGGCGTCAACAAACTGGCCAACGCCGTGAAAGTGACCCTGGGGCCCAAGGGCCGCAACGTCATCATCGACAAAAAGTTTGGCGCGCCCACCATCACTAAGGACGGCGTGACCGTGGCCAAGGAAATTGAGCTGCGCGACCCCATTGAGAACATGGGCGCCCAGCTCGTGAAGGAAGTGGCTTCGAAAACGGCCGACCAGGCCGGCGACGGCACTACAACGGCCACGGTGTTGGCCCAGGCCATCTACACGGCTGGCTCGAAAAACGTAGCCGCCGGGGCCAACCCCATGGACCTCAAGCGCGGCATCGATAAAGCCGTGCAGGCCGTAGTGGCCAACCTGAAGGCCCAATCGAAGAAGATTGAGAACTCGGCAGAAATTGCCCAGGTGGGCACGATTTCGGCCAACAACGACCCCGAAATCGGCCAGATGATTGCCGATGCCATGGAAAAAGTGGGCAAAGAAGGCGTCATCACCGTGGAAGAAGCTCGCGGCACCGAAACCGAAGTGAAAACGGTGGAAGGTATGCAGTTCGACCGCGGCTACCTCTCCCCCTACTTCGTGACCAACCCGGAGAAGATGGAAGTGGAGATGGAATCGCCCTACGTCCTCATCTATGACAAGAAGGTGAGTACCATGAAGGAGCTACTGCCCGTATTGGAGCAAGTGCTCGGAACCGGCAAGCCCCTGGTTATCATTTCGGAAGATGTAGACGGCGAGGCTCTCGCGACGCTGGTGGTGAATAAGTTGCGCGGCTCGCTGAAAATCGCGGCCGTGAAGGCTCCTGGCTTCGGCGACCGCCGCAAGGCCATGCTGGAAGACATCGCCACCCTCACGGGCGGTACCGTCATCAGCGAAGAGCAGGGCTACAAGCTCGAAAACGCTACCCTGGAGTACCTGGGTACGGCCGAAAAAATCATCATCGACAAGGATAACACGACCATCGTCAACGGCAAGGGCGACAAGAACGCCATTCAGGGCCGCATCGCCCAGATTAAGGCCCAGATGGAAACCACCACGTCGGACTACGACAAGGAGAAGCTCCAGGAGCGCCTTGCCAAGTTGAGCGGCGGCGTGGCCATTCTCTACATTGGCGCCAGCACCGAAGTAGAAATGAAGGAGAAGAAAGATCGGGTGGACGACGCCCTGCACGCCACCCGCGCTGCCGTTGAGGAAGGCGTGGTGCCCGGCGGCGGCGTAGCCTTTGTGCGCGCCCTCGATTCGTTGGCCGCCGTGGATACCCGCAACGCCGACGAGCGCACCGGTGTCAATATCATCCGCACGGCCCTCGAAGCCCCGCTCCGCACCATTGTGCAGAACGCCGGTGGCGAAGGCTCGGTGGTGGTGCAGAAAGTGCGCGACGGCAAAGGCGACTTCGGCTACAATGCCCGTGAGGACCGCTACGAAAACCTGGTGGCTGCCGGCATCATCGACCCGACCAAAGTAACCCGCCTTGCGCTGGAAAATGCTGCTTCGATTGCCGGCTTGCTGCTGACAACGGAGGCTGTTATTTCGGACGAGCCCGAACCTAAAGATGCCGGCCACGGCAACGATGGCGGCGGTGGCATGGGCGGCATGGGCGGCATGATGTAATCGCAGATTATGCTGATTTAGTAGCCCAACAAAAAACCCCGCTGGTAGTCCAGCGGGGTTTTTTGTTGGGTCCACGCAGGGGCCCCTACGTAATCGGGCTGGTGTTGCGGGCGTCCATCATCTTGGCTAGCTTGCCGCTGATGAAGAACAGCAGGGCCGCCGCCACGGCTGCCGACACGACGAACACCAAGAAGAAATCGTAGAGGTTCTCGATGTGGAAGCCCAGCAACACCGGTGCAGGTTTGGTCGATTTGGGGTCGGGGTAGAGGCTGCTCATGTAGCCGGCTAGGTAGTTGGCCGCCGCGTTGGCCAGGAACCATACGGCCATCAGCAAGGAGGCAAACTTGACAGGGGCCAGCTTATTGACGAGCGAGAGGCCGATGGGCGAGAGGCACAGCTCGCCTGCGGAGTGGAAGAAGTACAGGGCCACGAGGAAAAACATGCTCACCTTCACGCCCGGCTGCAAGTTGTTGACGCCCAAGCACATCACCAGGTAACCTAGGGCCAGTAGGGCCAGCCCCATCGCCATTTTGACGGGCGAAGGCGGCTCGGCCCCACGGTGGCCCAGGGCCGTCCAGAGCATGGCCATGAGCGGGGCCCCGGCCACGACGAAGATGGCGTTCAGGTTTTGGAAAATGCTGGCTGGTAATGTGTAGCCAAAAATGGTCCGGTTCATCTGCTCATCGGCAAAAAACGTGAGCGAGGCAGGGGCCTGCTCGAACGCCGCCCAGAAGAAGACCACGAAAAAGGACACGATGAAAATAACTAAAATACCCTGTATATCGGCTCCCGTCAATGATTTATCACTGAAAATCATATAGGCAATGCCTAACAAGGCCACCCCCAGTAGCGGCGCGATGATCGGGAACTTCGCCGTATCGAGCCACAGAATGCCTAATATCAAGGCCAGCAACACCGGTAGCAGGGCGAAAACGCCCTTCACGCCTCCCGAGTGCACAGGGGTTTCGCCCACTTGCTCACCAGTGGGCGTGTGCAGGTACTTGCCCTTACCCCACTGAAACACGCCCGTGCCGAGCAACATCGCCAAACCGCAAGCCAGGAAAGCCCAACGGAAATCGCTCGGGTGCCCGGTGTCGCCGATGAGGCTGGTGATGGTGTTGCCGATGAAGGAACCCAAGTTGATGCCCATGTAAAAGATGGTGTAGGCGGCATCCTTGCGCTTATCAGCGGGCGAGTAGAGCGAACCCACCATCGACGAAATGTTGGGCTTGAAGAAGCCGTTGCCCACGATCATGGTGCCCAAGCCCAGGTACAGCAGCCAGTGGCTGAGCTGGTGAGTGGCTTCGGGGCCGTAGTTGGAAGCCGAGAAAAACAGCGTGAACTGCCCAAGGGCCATCAGCAGGCCCCCGGTAATGATGGAGCGCCGGTTGCCCCAGTAGCGGTCGGAAATGAAGCCCCCGATGAGCGGCGTGAGGTAGACCAAGCTGGTGTAGCCGCCGTAGAACTTGGAGGCAAACGCTTTGTCCATCATCATCGCCTTGGTGAGGAACAGCACCAGCACGGCCCGCATCCCATAGTAGCTGAACCGCTCCCACATCTCAGTGGCAAAGAGCAAATACAGCCCGCGGGGGTGGCTCGTGGAAGTGGGAACGGATTGCTCGCGCTGGGCGGCGGCAGGTTGCATAGAATCGAAATAGAAGTGAGAAGAAGTCGGGCCACCGACCGCGGTAAATGGCTAGGAATACGGGGTCGGTAAAGCTAGGCAAGTTTTGGCAGTCGCTGGCCGGGGCCCCGACGTCAGGACTGGGCCGCGGGTGCCCCCCCGGTGGCCTGGTAGGCCTTGGCGCGGTAGGAGCCCGGCGAGAGACCGGTTTGCTTGCGGAAAAAACGAGTAAAATAGCCCGGGTCAACGAATTGCAGCTCGTAGGCGATTTCCGACACCGACAGCGACGTGTAGACCAAATAGTTGTGAGCCCGGCGCAGGGTGTGCGCCTGCACGATTTGCAGCGCCGAGCGGCCCTTCACGGCCTGGCAGATGCGGTTGAGGTGGATAGGCGTAATCTTCAGCTCCCGGGCGAAGTCGGCGATTTTTTTTTCGAAAGGCGCCGCCCGCACGATGGCTTTTTGGAATTCGCGGAAGTAATGCAGGGCCCGGTTCGGGCTAGCAGCCTTGCGACGGTTGTGGTGCAGCACCCGGAAAATCTTGACGAACAATAATTTAAATAAACCATTTAGCGCCAGCTGCTTGCCGGGCAAACCGGCGTGGCTTTCGGCGTGGATTTGTTGGGCCAAGGCCAATAGATCGGCAAACGGCACTTCGGCGCTGAAATCGGACAGTACGTGCACCGTATTCAGTTCGACCAGCACGTCGGGCGCGGCCTGCAAAATGGTGTCGAGCAGCCCCTCGGCCAGCGTGAGCGTACGTCCTTTCACCTGCGGGCTGAACGTAAAGCCGTGCACCGTGGCGGCTGGGATAATGACCACGCACGGCGTGATAAGTGCCACCCGGCCCGTGGCCTCAAAGGCGGCCCGGCCGGCTTCGAGAAAGAATATTTGAAACAAGTTGCCGTGCAGGTGCGGCTTCAGGCCCCAATCGGTGAGGCGCTGGCGGGGAGCGATGAGTTGGCTTTGCAGGTAATCGTAGGCCACGGCGGCCTTGTGGTCACCGTAGATGCCGTTATAATGGGCAATTTCTTCGGGCATGGCGGAACGGAGCAAAAACTGGTGAAGTTCGGTCGCAAACCAATGAAATCCAACCGTAAGGTATGATTTGTCCTGATAAAGCTGCGAATTGTTTCAGTGTACCAGAGCGATGGTTAGCTACCTTTGATTTGTTGGAATGTCCGTCCCGGCGTTGGCCCACTGGGCGGATTTCGGGCCTCACCACTCCGTGTTTAGCCTTTTCAACCCGTTGGTTCTGCGATCGTATCTGCACTGTCGCGGGGCCCTACTTCCCAGCGCCGTCGCGCCGCCGCTGCCAAGCGGAACGATTTGTGCCCTATCTTCTCCATTCCCACCCACTTTTTTTCTATCCTTATGCCAACGCCTGCTATTTCGTCCGCTGCGGCCGACCGCCTGAAGCCGCTGGGCTTCGGGCTTACCGGCCCTGTTCACCTCAACTTACCGCCCGCAACGCTTGTTGACCACGCCCTGCGCCGGGGCGAGGGCCAGCTCACCGACATGGGCGCACTGATGTGCGACACGGGCCAGTTCACGGGCCGCTCGCCCAAAGACCGGTTCGTGGTGCAGGACGACAACACCCGCGACAGCGTGTGGTGGAGCGACATCAACATCGCCTTCGATCCCGAAAAATTCGACCGGCTGCACCAGAAAATGGTGGCCTATTTGGCCGATAAAGAGCTGTTCGTACGCGACGCCTTTGCCGGGGCCGACCCCGCCTACCAACTGAAGCTGCGCGTGGTGAACGAGCTGGCCTGGCATAACTTATTCTGTTACAACATGTTTTTGCGGCCCGACGAAAGCATCGATACCTCCTGGGCCCCCGACTTCAGTATCATCTGCGCCCCCGGCTTCGAGGCCGACCCGGCCGTGGACGGCACCCGGCAGGCCAACTTTGCCATCCTCAATTTCACCAAAAAGATGATTTTGATTGGCGGCACGGGCTACGCCGGCGAGATGAAAAAAGGCATTTTTGGGGTATTAAATTACCTACTGCCCCACGAGCGCGGCACTTTCCCGATGCACTGCTCGGCCAACGTAGGCGAAGCCGGCGACACGGCCATCTTCTTCGGGCTCTCGGGCACGGGCAAAACCACGCTTTCGGCCGATCCCAATCGGGGCTTGGTGGGCGACGACGAGCACGGCTGGACACCCGAGGGCGGCATTTTCAACTTTGAGGGCGGCTGCTACGCGAAAGTAATTGACCTGAGCCACGAGAAGGAGCCCGAAATCTGGGACGCTATCCGTTTCGGCAGCATCGTGGAAAATACGCGTTTCGTGCCCGGTACCCACACCGTAGACTATGCCAACAAGTCGGTGACGGAAAATACCCGCACCGCCTACCCCATCGACTTCATCGCCAATGCTGTAGCGCCGAGTATAGCCGGCACGCCCCAGAACATCTTCTTCCTCACCGCCGATGCTTTTGGCGTACTGCCCCCCATCAGCAAGCTCGACAAAAGCCACGCTATGTACCTGTTCATGTCGGGCTACACGGCCAAGGTTGCCGGCACGGAAATGGGCGTAACGGAGCCGCAAACGACGTTTTCAGCTTGCTTCGGGGCCGTATTTCTACCGCTGCACCCCACCCGCTACGCCGAGATGCTGGGCCGGAAAATGGATGAAAACCCCGACGTGAACGTGTGGCTGGTGAATACCGGCTGGACCGGCGGGGCCTACGGCACCGGCCACCGCATGAAACTGGGCTACACCCGCGCCATGATTACGGCGGCCCTCACCGGCAAGCTCGACGAGGTGAAGTTCCGTCCTCACCCCGTGTTCGGGGTGCAAGTGCCAGGGGCCGTGCCCGGCGTACCCAGCGAAATCCTGGACCCGCGCCACACTTGGGCCGACAAGGCCGCCTACGACAAAACCGCCAACGAGCTGGCCGAAAAATTCGTGGCCAACTTCAAAAAATACGCCGATTTCGCCAACGAAGAAATCCTG
>JANPOR010000063.1:0-3544 GCA_031428075.1 Hymenobacter sp.
CCGCGCCTTCACCCTGCCCGAAGAGCAGGGCCCCAACTAGACATCAGCGCCGATTCTGAAAAGCACGAGGGGCCCCGGCGTAATTACACCGGGGCCCCTCGTGTTGGTTGTGCCCTTTTCTACCACACCCACCCCACCTGCACGCCGCCGTAGTAGCTGCGGCCGGGCGCCGACTGGAAATAGCGGCCCCCGAAGGCATTCAGGTCGTTACCGAGACTGTAGCGGCGGTCGAAGGCGTTGTCGAGGCCGGCGAAGAGATTGAGTTCCAAGTGACCGGCCAGGGTGCGTCGCCAACCGCCCCGCGCCCCGTATACCCAGTAGCCCGCCGCGGCAACGGTGTTGATGTCGTTGAGGGAAATACGGGCTTGGTGGCTGAGGCTGGGGTTGAGGTAGAAGCCAGTTTTTTCGCTGAAATCCAGCCCCGCGCTGAGGGTTTGGGGGGCCGTGCCAGGCAGTTGGTTGCCGCTGGCGTCGCCGCCCGCGCCCACGTAGGCATTGCCGAAACGGAAGTCGTTGTAGGCGAAGCTGGTCCAGGCGCGCAGTCCTTTGGGTCCTTCGCCGGGCTGGCCTGGGCCCGCCGGCTGCCACAGCCAGCCGCTCAGGCCAGCTTCCAGGCCACGCTGGTGGGTGGTACCGGCGTTGTTGAACACCACGATGCCCTGAGCGGTGGTGCTGCTGGTAATGGTTTGGCGCAGTTCAAAGTCGAACACGGCCACCTCGTAGCGCAGCCGTTCGGCGAAGAAACTGCCCCGGGCTCCTACCTCGTAGCTCAGGCCGCGCTCGGCCTGTAAATCGACGTTCAGGCTGCCGTCGGAAGGTCGGATTTCGTCGATGGTGGGCGGCGAAAAGCCGGCGCTCACGCTGACGTAGGCGGCTAGCCCGGGTCCAAATTCGCGGAGCAGCGCCACCCGCGGCGATACCTCGGGCTGGAAGTCGCGCCGGAAACGGTAGGCGTCGGGCCGCACCAAAGCATCGCTCACCCGCTCGATGTTGTAGCGCAGGCGGTTGTAGCTGGCGGCCAAGGTGAGGAGCAGGCCAGCCGGCAGCTCATAATCAGCCTGGGCAAAGGCAAAGCCGGTGCTGGTCATGATTTCGTCGTCGTAGCGCAGGGCCCCCGGCGTGCCGCGCAGGTTGGCGTAGCTACGCCCGTTTACGAAGCCAAACTGGTACTCGCCACCGGCCTGCAAGCGCAGCGTTCGCCCGGCCAGGGCCGTACGGTAGCGCAGGGCCGTGCGCCCGCCAAGCCCCAGCCCGGTGTTGCGCTCATAGTCCACCAAGTACGGCGTGCGGATGGCCGTGCCGCTGCCGTAAACCGTCGTTTCCAACCCCAAATCCTCTGAAAACTGGTAGGTGTGAGTCAGCCCCAGCAGGGCCGTGCGCGAGGCGTAGAGCGCCTGCTGGATCACCGTGCCAAGCGCAGTGGCCGTACTCGGCCGCGCCTGCCGCGGGTTGGCTTCGTACTGAGCGCGGGTGAGGCCCCCGGGCAATTGGTAGTCGATGTCGGTGTAAAGCAGGTGTGCCGCCAACGTGGTTTTTTCGCCGGCGGCAGTACGGGCGTCGAGGGCCAGCACGTCGCGGCGCAGGGCACTCTGCTGGCGGTAGCCGTCAAGCTGCTGGTGGACATATTGGGCGCGAACGGCGCTGGTGGGACCCGCCACTTCGGCGGTGGCCCCGTAGCGCAACAGGCCGTAGCTACCCCCGGTAACCCCGGCGCTGGTGCGCGCCGTGCCGGCAGCCGCGGCGGGTGTTTCGAACAAGGCCACGCCGCCTGTGCCGGCCCCGTATACGCTGCCGCCCGGCCCCTTCACCACTTCCAGCCGTCCGATGATGCTGGGGTCAAGTAGGTTGAGCGGAGTGCTGCCGCTGGCTTCGGTGAAGGGAATGCCGTTGTAATAGGTCTTCACGTTGCGCACCCCGAAAGGCGAGCGCAGCGTACTGCCCCGGATGCTGAGGCGGTAGCTGGCGGTGGCGCGCTCCTCCAGCCGCACGCCGGGCAGCGTGTTCACCGCCTGGGTGAGGGCGGAGGGGTTGAAACGGTCGAGCGTCTGGGCATTAATTACGCCGATGGCGGCGGCGGTGCGGCTCAGCGGCAGCCGCTGGCCGTAGCCCGTCACAGTAGCGTCAGGCAGGCGCATGCTGCGCGCGGTATCAGGCGGGGCGGTTTGGGCCAGGGTCCCGAGCGGTGCCAGCAACAGAAAGTAGCGAAGAAGCATAAGCAAAAGTAGGCGCGGCACCGACGCTGCTGCGGATACGGTAATATTACGCCGCTCGCTGCCGTTGGGACCAGTATATTTCATTGCCAACCCACTTTTCGGCCGATTGTTATGCACTTCTACCTGCCCCGCCGTCACTGTCGCCGGCTGCTGTTTCCCCCAGGCCTGCGGGCGCTGGCGGGGCTGCTGTGGCTGGGGTGCGTATATATTGCCTAAAATGCGCGATTGAGGCCTTTCCCGGTACTCCAATTGACAATGATTTTTTACATCCACACAATGAGGACGGGATATTTGATAAGAGGGATAGAGATAAAGATGATTTGTATTGGATATCTTCACACAAATTAGCTGGTATGCAGCAGTGGGAATCATTTAATTTGTCAGCTTTACCAACCCTGGACACAATTACAATACAACAAATCATACGAAGAATACCCACACTTTATAACGCTCCAGATTCTACTCACGGAATAAGAATTATTTTTAACAAAAACTCGAAGTATCCTGAATTTATTCATCTACTTAATGCAGTAAAAGAAGTTGGAATACATCGTTATGCTTTTGAAATAAGAACTTCTACAGCGACTTTTTACATCTTCGAGGATAAAACCTGGATTCCAAGTCAGCATCTTTTACCACCTAAATAGATTGTTAATTATGGCTTTTTCGGGCGGTGCAGGATGTATTTACTAAATCTACCACAGCTAGACTATTTATTCTTGCTTCTTTTATTTGATGCACTGCTCTTTCCGGCGCGCAAGTATTTACTTGTCTAGCTGAATTGTTCTCATGCCCGCCCTCCCGCCCGACCTGCGCCGCGCCCTGCTCCAGCTGCCGCAGAAGGAAAAGGACCAGCTCCTCATCCGCCTCGTGGCGCAGGACGCGGTGCTGACCGAGCAGCTCGCCTACCGCTTGCTGGAGGGCCCCGACGCGCTGGAAACTCGCCGCGCCGCCTTGCGCACGCTGGTCGACGATCCAGTGCGGGGCTTCCACCAAACGCCGAACGACTTGCTCGTCATCCTGCGGCAGTTGCAGGCGCGGCTGACCTACCACGCCAAGATTACCGACGACGCATTTGGCGAGGCCGAACTGAGCTGGCGCCTGCTGGCCAACGTGTTTCGGCACCAGGGCCCTACCGTGGCGCGGCTGCACGGACCCACCCAGCCGCTGCTGCAACACCTGGCCCGCCGCGCCCACGATGCCCTGAAAATTACCTACAAGCTGCACGAGGACTATCACCTCGGACTGGCCCCCGCCGCCACCGAAGTGCTGGGGGCCCTGTGGCAGTCGGGGGCCAGCACGGCGTTGGCAGTTGCCGCCAGCTCCAAGTG
>JANPOR010000064.1:0-3293 GCA_031428075.1 Hymenobacter sp.
AACCGGCTCAGCGCCGCCACTTCCCGGCTGCACTATTCTTATCAGGAAGGCACACCTCATGCTATTATCGCGCTGCTGCTGATTTCATCCTGGGCAATTGGCGTGCTGGTGGGCTTCACCAACAGCGCCCAGGAATCTCGCCATTACTTCGTGCCCTTGCTGTTCGTGGTCATCTCCGTACTGACCGTACAAACCATCCGCGACCTCGACAACCCAGCACTAGGTTTTATCCGACCCAATTATGGTAATCTTCAGGATTTGCAGCGCTTTATCACGCAGGACCAACTTTCATCCCCCTCGCCACGCCGCTAGCTGAGCGGTCAGGGCTGTGGGGCGCAGGCAACTTTGCCCAGCACGTACTGGTAGCCCTGGTCGGGGTTCACCAAAACCCATTTGCCTCCTTTTTCGATGCGCGCACCCTCGCACCACCGCAGCGAGTCGCCCGCCAGCGTAAACTGCACCTCGTGCACCTGCGTCACGCCCTCGCCAGCCCACTGCCAGTCGGCCACAATTTGCTGGCCAGCCAGCGTGCCGGTCAGGGGACCGCGGGCCTGGTCTTTTTCAGCGGGCAGCACGGCTAGCTCGCCCGTTACGGCCGCGCCGCTGATGCGGCGGCGAACCAGCGTAGTATCGCGCCCCAGCACCTGCCGGTAGCAGACTTGCCGGGTCTGGGCGGCCGGAGCCGCAGCAGCTGGTGGGGAGGCCGTGGTGGAGGCCGAACAGTTGTCACAGCCACTGAGCAGCGCCAGCGCCGGTTTGCTGCATAGGCAATGGAGCGGCGGGGATGCGCCTGCTGCCCCGCACCTTTTTGAGGCTTTCCTAAGCAGAAAAAAAGGCCCGCGACAGTGTCGCGGGCCTTGCGCAAAGCGCTAATAATGGGCGCCCCACCTGGCTAATCAAGCCAGCCGGGAGGGGCACTAATCAGCTACCGGAAGCTTATTTAAGCGCAGCTTTCAACTCGGCGGCTGCCTGATGCATGGCCGAGCGCGTGCCCGACAATTGGCTGAGCGGGTTCAGCAGGCCCCAATCGTGAATCATGCCGTTGTAGCGCACGGCCGTCACCCGCACGCCCGCCTCTTCGAGCTTGCGGGCATAGGCTTCGCCCTCGTCGCGGAGCACGTCGTTTTCGGCCGTTTGCACGAAAGCCGGGGGTAGGCCGGCGAGCTGCTGGGTCGTGGCTTGCAGGGGCGAGGCGTAAATCTCCTTCCGCTCTTTTGGGTCGGTCGTGTAGTTATCCCAGAACCACTTCATCAGGTTCTTGGTCAGGAAGCGGCCCGTGGCAAACTGGTTGTAGGAGGGCGTTTCGAAGGTGGCATCCGTTACGGGCCAGAATAGGACTTGCAGCTTCAGCTGGGGGCCTTGCTTGTCCTTGGCCATCAGGGCCACCACCGTAGCCATGTTGCCGCCCACGCTGTTGCCGGCCACGGCCAGGCGCTTGCCGTCGACCCCAATCTCTGCGCCGTGGGCTGCCACCCACTTCGTGGCCGCATACGCCTGGTTGATGGCAACGGGGTAGTGCGCCTCCGGCGAAGGCGTGTAGTTCACGAACACCGCCACCGCGCCGGACTCGACCACCAAATCGCGCACCAGGCGCTGGTGGGTCGGAAAATCGCCCAGCACCCAGCCGCCCCCGTGGAAAAACATGAATGCCGGGAGCGTGCCCGTAGCCGCGCTCGGCTTCATAATGGTCAGCTTCACCGACTGCCCGTCCTGCACAATGGTTTTCTCGCTCACGCGGATGCCCGACAGGTCTACCTTCACCGACGCCTGCGCCCCCGTGAGGACGGCCCGGGCTTCTTTAGGGGGGAGCTGCTCGAGGGGCTTGCCGCCGCCCGCATTCAGGGCCTTCAAAAAGGTGCGCACCGGCGGAGCGATTTGCGGGTCTTGGGCGGGGTCGATGGCCTGGGCCCGGACGGCGGACGTGGCGAGGGAAAAGAAAAGGGCGGCCCCAACGGCGGCCCCTTGCAACAGTGACAAGGGCTTCATGAACAGGGTGTGAGATGGTACCAGTTTGGTGCCACAAAGCTCCGGCCGGCCGGGCAGCCCCTCAAGACACCATTGGCGACATTGCCAGCACGTTTTCCCCCGGCGCCGCGGCCTGCTGGTAGCGCAGCCGAAACAAGTGGGGCGTAGTGCCGGCCTGCTGCACAAAGAGCCGGCTGAAATACGAGGTGTCCTCATAGCCCAGCGCATAGGCAATTTCTTTCACCAGGAGCGGCGTATGAGCTAGCAAGCGCTTGGCTTCCAGCACTATTCGATTCTTGATGATGTCGTTAGGAGCGGCGTGCCCGTTGCGGGCCAGGCGCTTGCTTAGGGCCTTTGGCGTCAGGTGTAGCAGGGCGGCGTAGTCGGCCACCGTATGGTGGCGGCGGTAGTGCCACTCCACCAGCTGGCTGAAGGTGCGGGCAAACTCCACCTCCTGCCGGGCTTGCTCGCTCACGGCCCCGTGCTGCTGTTTCCACAGGCGCGTGGCCTTGATGATGAGCTGCTTGAGGAACAGGCGCAGCATCTCTTCCTGGCCGGAGTCCGGGTGCATCAACTCCTGCTTGATGGCCTGCAGCACGTGGGCCACGGCCGGGCCGGCGGCTCCGTCCACCCGTACGCTGGGTATTTCGTAGGCATTGTGAAAGAGGATGCCGTCGCAGGCCACTTCCCGGTCGTGAATCTCTACGCAGTAAAAGTCCCGGTTGTAGCAGAGGGCCGTGCCCGCGCAGGCCTCGTCTAGGTGGTAGTACTGCCCGGCATTGAGAAAGAATAGGGTGGGTTGCGTCAGGTGGTATTCCTGAAAATCAACCACTACGTTCCCGCCGGTTTCGACCAGGAAAATTTTGATGAAGCTTGCTGCCTCCGGCTGGCTGGCCAGCTCGGCCAAGCCCGCGCTGAACTCCACGTAACCAAACGATTTGAAAGCGAATTGCTGAAAGAGCATCAGGCAGAAAGTCAGGGGCAGTAAATAGTCAAGACGCAAACAGCTTCTAATTCGCTTCGAATGTACGTTGTCAGGTTGAGGGAGCAGGGGGAGGCGCGGGCGGGCACTCACCGGGAGCTTGCGCAGCAAGGCCGTCGCGCAGTCCGTTACTTCGGACCCGGGTTGGTACGGATGCGGCTCAGCGACGGGCTCTTGATGCCCTGGTCGAAGCCCGCGGGGCCCACCTGCTGTTTTTGCCGCCCTATTCGCCCGACTTTGCGCCCATCGAGCAAGCCTGGAGTAAACTCGAATCCGCCTTGCGCACCGCCATGGCCCGTACCCGCCACGCCCTGGAACACGCCTTGGACCAAGCCGTGGCGTGGAT